>JANXSC010000544.1 GCA_025352845.1 Opitutaceae bacterium | reverse complement strand
AAACTCGTAGGGGCGCAGTCTCGCTGCGCCCTTGCTCGACCGCCGGAAGGGCGCAGCAAGCCTGCGCCCCTACAGGAATGCGTCGCGATCTCATATCGTCACCGGCGAGAAGAGATCGTTGATCTTGCCCGTGCTGTCGGCGAACGAATCGATCTTCACGCCGACTTTGTCGAGGAGCGTGAGGTGCAGGTTCGCGAGCGGGACGGGGTCTTTGTAGCGGATGTGGCGGTTGCCCCTCATGCCGCCGGCAGCGCCGCCCGCGACGAGCACGGGGAGATTGGTGTGGTCGTGGATGTTGGGGTTGCCGATGCCGCTGCCGTAGAGGAGGAGCGAGTGGTCGAGGAGCGTGCCGTTGCCCTCGGGCGTGGCTTTCAGGCGTTCGAGGAAATAGGCGAAGAGCGAGACGTGAAACGCGTTGATCTTCGCCATGCGGGCGATCTTTTCCGGGTCGTTGCCGTGGTGGGAGAGCGGGTGGTGCGGATCGGCGACGCCGGTCTCGGCGGCGTAGGTGCGGTTGCTGGTCTCGCGCGCGAGCTGGAAGGTGGTGACGCGCGTGATGTCGCCCTGCATCGCGAGCACCTGGAGATCGAACATGAGCTTCGCGTGCTCGGTGTAGGAGGCGGGCACGCCGAGCGGGCGCTCAAGATCGACGGGCAGGCTGCCGGTCGTGGTGTCGGCCTCGGCTTTCTGAATGCGTCGCTCCACCTCGCGGACGGTGTCGAGGTATTCGTTGACCTTGGCCTGATCGCCGGGGCCGAGCTTGCGCTTCAGGCTCGAGATATCCTCGGTGATCCAGTCGAGGAGGCTGGCGCGTTTGCGGAGGGCGGCGCGGCGCTCGGCGATGCTGCCGCCCTCGCCGAAGAGCCGCTCGAAGACCACGCGCGGGTGCGCCTCGTAGGGGAGCGGCGTGGTGGGCGAGGACCAGGAGAGATTGTTTTGGTAAACGCAGGCGTAGCCGTTGTCGCACTGGCCGGTGGTCTGGAGCAGGTCCATCGCGAGCTCGAGCGAGGGGAGCTGGGTGTCGCGGCCAATTTGCTGCGCGGCGAGCTGGTCGGCGGTGGTGGCGAGATAGTAGTCGTTACTCTCGGTGTGCTTGGCCTTGGCGGCGCTGAGGAACGAGGAATTCGACGTGGCATGCGAGCCGGGGTAGGCGTTGCGCAGTTCGAGATTCGTGAACGCGGTGACGTGCTCGCGCACTGAGCCGAGCGACTGGAGGATGGGCGACAGTTCGCCGAGCGTGCCGTCGCTGCCGGTCGGCGTCCAACGCGACTGGTCGCAGCCCATCGGCATGAACACGTAGCCGAGCCGTTTCACGGGGAGCGCGGCGGTCTTCGTGGCCGCGGTGGCGGCGGGGATCATCGCGTCAAGCAGCGGGAGGGAGAGGGACGCGCCGACGCCTTTGAGGAAGGTGCGGCGGGGGAGATGGGTTTTGGAGAGGAAGGAGCTCATGGGGTTTGCCGCATTTGGAATGGGACGCTGTTCACGATACCGAGAATCATAGACGAAAAACGGAAATTGTCAGCTTGGGCGCGACGAACGATTTGGCGGATGGCGGGTGCGTCGTAGGTTTCGACGCCGCGACCGAGGGCGAAGATAAGGAGTTTTTCGCTCATGGTGCCAGCGAAGAGTTCGGGGCGCTGAAGCAGGGCGCGCTCAAGGCCGGCGACACCGGTGAACGTGCTGCCGTCGGTGAGGCCGCCCGTGGCGTCGACGGGGCGGTGGTCCTCGTTGACGCGCCAGCGGCCGACGGCGTCGAAGTTCTCGAGGGAAAAGCCGACCGGGTCCATGATGTCGTGGCAGCTCGCACAGGCGGGATTGGCGCGATGCGCGGCGAGACGCTCGCGGATGGGGAGGGAGGCGGAAACGTGGTTGTCGTCGAGCGCGGGGACGTTGGGCGGTGGCGGCGGTGGCGGCGCGCCGACGAGGTTGGAGAGAATCCAGTGACCGCGGATCACAGGCGAAGTGCGAGTGGCGTAGGATGTGACGGCGAGAATGCTACCGTGCCGCAGCAGCCCACCGCGCTGGCGCTCCGGATCGGCGGCGAAGGACACGCGGCGGAAATGGCTGCCGTAGATGTGCGGGATGCCGTAGTGTTTCGCGAGGCGCTCGTTCAGGAAGGTGTAGTCGGCGCTGAGCAAATCGGTGACGGGGCGGTCTTCGCGGAGGATGCTTTCGAAAAAGAGTTCGGTCTCCTCGCGGAAAGACTGGCGGAGGTTGTCGTCGAAATCGATGAAGCGCCGCAGATCCGGCGTGACGGACTCAAGGCCGCGGAGATGCAGCCACTGCGTCGCGAAATTCGTGACGAGGCTGCGTGAGCGCTCGTCGGAGAGCATGCGGCGGACGTGCGCTTCGAGGACGGCAGGTTGGCGGAGTTCGCCGCGTTCGGCGGTGTTAAGGAGGGCGTCGTCGGGCAAGCTGCTCCAGAGGAAAAACGAGAGGCGCGAGGCGAGTTCGAGATCGTTGAGGCGATAAACCGTGCCGGGCGCGGCACCGGCCGGATCGGCCTCGATACGGAAGAGGAATTGCGGGCTGACGAGGATGGCAGTGAGCGCACTCTCGATGCCGGCCTCGAAGCCCGCGCCCTCGGCGCTGCCTTCGCGGAAAAATTGCAGTGGCTTGCGGAGATCGTCGTCGGTGATTGGGCGGCGGTAGGCGCGGCGGAGGAGAGGGACGAGGACTTGGCGAGCACGGGTTTCGTCCGTGGAAGGGGAGGCGACTGAAGAGGTAGAGAGAGTGCCGAAGATCGCGCGGCGACTGGGCGTGTCGCCGGCACCTTGGGCGTCGAAGGGACCCGTAATAGAAACTTGGAAGACGGCGGGTGCGGTGCGCGGATGTCGATGCATGTTGAAACGCGATTCGAAAGGTTTGCGCTCAGTCTCAAGGATGGCCGAGGGATCTTTTGGGAACGTGACGCCGATGTCGTGCGGGCCGGCTTTCATGACGACGCGAAACTTCAAGTGCGTGTCGACAGCCTCGGCGTTCTTGTCGGCGCCGGGTGGTTTTACGGTCGCGAGTGCCATACGCTCACGATCGATCAGCACCTCGACTTCGTGTGGGCGTTTGAGGCCCTCGACCTGCTCGTTGCGATCGCGCTGTAGACGCACCTGAATTTCGTAGTCACCGTCCTGCGGGTAAACGTAGGAAATCAAAATGCCTCCGCGCGTGCCGAGGGGAAGGCCCTCGACGTGCTCCTCCTGCGTAACATCGGGACGGACGCGAAACGTATCGCCGCCGGGGACTTTGCGCGGCGTGCCCACGGCGATGCGGGCGATTTTCTGCGCGGCGGAAACGTAGCGGTCGAGGAGCGTGGGCGAGAGATTGCCGACGGCGACGTTGTCGAAGCCGTGGCTCGGTTCGTCGTTGGGCAAGAGCGCGGTGGCATCGACCGTGACACCGAGGAGATCGCGCACAGAATTCTGATACTCGGTGCGGTTGAGCCGGCGGAAAGTGTCGGTGCGGCCAGGATTCGGCTTCTCCGCCGCGACGCGATCGAGCGAGGACGAGAGGAGCGCGACGATTTTGTTGTAAGTTTCGTCATCGGGCCGTGGCTCGCCGACGGGCGGCATCTGACGGTGCTGGAGCTTGCGGACCATGTGTTCCGAAACCTCGGGCGCAGTGGAAGGGTTTTCAGCGTTGAATTTTGAGAGATCTAAGTTTCCCTTTTTCGTGTCGGAATCGTGGCACTCCTGACAGTGCTTTTGCAGGAATGGTTGGACTAAATTTGCCGTCGCAGCGGGGAGTTTCTCGCTGTTAAGAAATCCCCAAACAAAAGCCAAAATAGCCAGCCGCGCGGATGTGTGCGAAAATACGAACATTGGGGTATGGCGTGTCGAGTTGAGCATTGGGAGCGCCGGGTCGTTTGTCAGGTCGCAGTGCGACGGCTGACTCAAGGGGAATTGCTGAACTAAGTTGGCGAGCGTGGTGAGCTATGCGAGGTAAAATTGTGCGGCGTGATGATTGGCAGCGTGGGCCTCTGTGCCCGGGCAAAGCGATCAGCACGAGCAACGGCGGAATGTTATTGAGGAGCCATCGGCCAACCGACCCACGCGCAAACGGCTGCAGGGCGTTGTGGGAAAAAATGCGGCTGAAAATTCCTCAAGACAGGCTTAAAATTTTTCCAGGAAAAGTCTTGCGCACGGCGTGTAGACTCACAACGTCCGCGCTCCACTGGTTGGTTTTTTCGCGTAAATTCAGTCGTTTGTTGAACCAGTAGAATGTTACTCGATTATTATTTTCGGTGGGTTTTTGAAGCGCAGATTTATCTTCAAAAAAAATGTTGACGACGGTGATAAAAAAATCTTTGTTTTAAATCTTTCCCCGAAATGGGGCTCTTTGAAATTTACTTTGTGCGATTGATTGGGACCCCCAATCAAAATTCAAAAAATGGTCTTAGCTTCGGTTAAGATCGAGTATAGTAGTTCATGAATCACTAGGTTCTGAACTCTCTTTTCGGAGAGTTTGATCCTGGCTCAGAATGAACGCTGGCGGCGTGGTTAAGACATGCAAGTCGAACGGTTTTTATTGAAAGGCAACTGGATATAAAAGCAGTGGCGAACGGGTGCGTAACACGTGAACAATCTACTTTCAAATGGGGAATAGCTCGCCGAAAGGCGAATTAATACCGCATGTGGTTGCTGCTCGCATGAGTGGCATACCAAAGTCAGGGACCGCAAGGCCTGACGTTAGAA
>JANXSC010000533.1 GCA_025352845.1 Opitutaceae bacterium | reverse complement strand
GCTGAGGTTGGAGAAGTTAACGCTGACGGTGGCGACGTTGGTGTTGGGGTCGTAGAGAATCGTGGCGTAGCCGGAAGCGGTGGAGGTGGTGGCCGCGGTGTTGGGGCGCAGGCTCGCGTAGTAGAGCCGCGGGGTGGGGCTGGCGAGCGCGACGGGCGTGCCGGTAGTGTTGGTGATGTCGTAAACCTCGATGAGGCCGACGCCGGCAGTGGCGCCGCTGTTACCGGCGAGTTGCACGGTGTAGGAACCAGGGCGGACGGTGATGATGGTGGCGGCATCGCCCGCCGAGGAGGCAAACGCGCCGGCCTGTAGGGTGGCGGAGTCGAGCGCGCTCACTCTGCCGTTGGCGACGGCGGTGGAGATGGTTTGGGCGTTGCCGTCGAAGACCGTGAGCTTTGGGTCAGCGAGCGTGCCGGGGACGCCGAAGGCGGCGAGCGCGGGGCCGATGCCGCGGACGAGGAGTTTGCGCGTGCCGCTGCCGGGGCTGATCACAAAACCGGCGACGGCCGCATTGGCGCCGGTGCCGACTTGGAGGCGCGTGGCGATGTTGATTAACTGCGCGCCACCACTCACATCGTAAATTTCGAGGATGCCGACGCCGGTGGGCGCCGCCCCGAGGCCGGAAATCTGCGCGGTGTAGGAACCGGCCGAGAGCGTGGCGACGACCACGGCGTCTTTGCTGTTCGGGGGGAGGGGAAACGCGCCGACTTGCGCGAAGGTGGCGGCGTCGATCGCGTTCCAATTGTCGTTGCTCGCGACGACAGTGCCGCTGGAATTGAAAACATTAAGAACGGGATCGGACAGCGTGCCAGTGACGCCAAACGCGCCAAGACCGGGACCGATGGCGCGGATGAGCACCGTCTTATTATCCGAGCCGGAAATCACGAAGCCGCCGACGAGGATGTTGGCGTCGGTGCCGACCTGGCCGCGGGTGGAGATGTTGATCAAACGCGCGCCAGTATTTTGTGCGGAGAGTGGCGCGAGGGCGAGCAAAGCACAGGCTAATGCCAAGACGGCGCGAAACGTTTTCATGCTGGGGGGGAAGGGAGGCGAAGCAGCCGGCGGAACATGACGAGCCAAACACACACCATGCGCACGGCAACGAAACATTTTAGGCGACCGCTTTCACGCCTCGCACTTCAATACATACACCGCGCCCTTCTCCGAACCGATGGCGAGCTGGCGGTCGTCGGGCGACCACGCGAGCTTCGTGGCGGCGCCGGGCATGCGGACGGTGGCGCGGAGGGGTTGTTTGCGCTCGGGGCTCCAGAGTTGCACGGTGCCGTCCTGCGCGGCGGTGGCGAGGAGGCCGTGGGTGTTTTGAAACGCGACCGCGCACACGGGCGCCTCGTGCGGGAGCATCGTGGGCTCGCGGCCCTCGGGGCCTTCACCGGCGCAATCCCAGATGCACGCTTCGCGGCCGCCGCTCGTCGCGAGCCAGCGCGAGGTGTGATCGTAGGAGAGGAACTTCACCTTGCCGTCGTAGCCGCTCATGTGGAGCTCGATGTCTTTTTCCGGAATCCAGAGGTGGACACTCGGGTCCTGATTGCCAGAGACGAGCCACTTTGCGTCGGGCGACCAGACGAGGGCGTGAATGCCGTTGGCGTAGGGGAGTTCCTTTTGCGCGAGGAAATCGTCGGTGTCCCAGAGCGTGATGCTGCCGTAGCACGCTGCGGCGACAACGCCTCCCACGGGCGGCGCAGCGAGCGCGGTGATGGTTTTCGGCGCGGGTGGAAATTTTTTGCGGACGGAGCCATCGGCCGAAATCGCGGCGAGGGTTTTGCCGGCGGCGGCGAAGAGTAATTGAGGATTGGCGATGGCGGAGTGCGGATTTGCCGAGCATGGCACCCAAACCAAATGCTCGACCCACGCCGAGCCGAGCTTGGCCGTGGCGGTATGCTGGCCGGCGGCGGTATCCCAGAATTTCACCGCGCCGTCCTGGCCGCCGGTGGCCAGAATTGTAGCCGGGCTCGCTGAGCCCGGAGGGCCGGGGTCGCCGACCCCGGCTACAGCGCGCTGCCACGCGAGGCAGTTCGTGCCGTTTTCATGGCCGGGAAGTTCATGGCGGCGCGCGCCGTCGCCGGCTGCGAAGATCGACACGGGTCCGGCGCCGCTTGCGGCGGCAAGCAGCGTTGTAGCCGGGCTCGCTGAGCCCGGCCCGGGGTCGCCGACCCCGGCTACAGGCGACCACGCGAGATCGATCACGTAATCGTCGAGCTGCGCGGCCCAGTGCTTGGTGAGTTGCATCCGGAAATTCGTAGCGGCGGTGGAAGCGACCGCCACTCCGAAAGGGCGCGGGGCATTGCGCGGGCGGGAGATTTTCAGAACTATCCGGTTGCATGCCGCGCGGCTTTTCCCAAAAAAAACTCCGCGCAACCCTGTCTCTTCGGGTGCGTCTCGCTCGACTCAGCTTACCGTTTACTTTCCTCCCCATGTCACAAACCCACCTCACTCGTCGCGACTTCGTCGCGTTTTCCGCCGCCGCTGTCGCCATGCTCGGCGTGGCTGGCTGCGTCAGCCTAGCCAAGAATCCCCGCAAGCCGCGCCCCATCGCCGCCGGGGCCAAGGTCCGCGTCGCGCAGGTCGGCTGCGGCGGCAAGGGCTTCAGCGATATCATGGCTCACCAAGCCGAGGAAGTCGTCGCGATCTGCGACCTCGACTGGACGCGCCCCAACGTAATGAAGCTCTTCGAGACCTTCCCGAATGCGAAACGCTACAAGGATTTTAGGAAAATGCTCGTCGAGATGGACGACCAGATCGACGCCGTGGGTGTGGCCACGCCTGACCACATGCACTTCCTGCCGGCCTACATGGCGATCATGCTCGGCAAACACGTTTACATCCAGAAGCCGCTGACGCAGACCGTCGGCGAGGCGCGCGAACTCCTGCGTCTGGCCCGCCTCAACGGCGTGTGCACCCAGATGGGCAACCAAGGTCACTCCATGGAAGGCATCCGCTTGG
>JANXSC010000470.1 GCA_025352845.1 Opitutaceae bacterium | reverse complement strand
GCAGCGAAAAGGTGATCGCGGCATACGTGCAGGGTCAGGGTGGGCACAATGAGTATCGGCAGTTGCACAAGGGGCAGATGGATTTAGGGCTGTCTTGATCAAATGCCTCGGGGCTTGCCCCGAGGCATTTTACTACAATTCGCGACGATTTTCCAGAGACAGAATTTTTGACCGCGGATTGCGCCAATTACGCGGATCAAGGCAGGAAAGTTTCAGACTATCCGCGCCATCCGCGAAATCCGCGGTTAAGATCCTTTCCGGCCTGCTTTGTTGCGGCTGCCGCGGTGCGATGCTTGGCAGGCCGGGACGTCTCTCCTCACGGCCGGCATGGGCGTCAGCGACGAGGCGGCGCGCTTGTTTCTGCTGCGCTTCTCCACCGCACCGCCTCGCGCTCGTGCGCCTCGGCTTCGTCGTAGCGACCCAAGTTGGCGAGGGCGCGGGCGTAAGTGGTGTGCGCGGCAGGGGAGTTGGGCTGAAGTTGGAGCGCGCGGTCGAAATGCGGGATGGCCTCGGCGGCGCGCTGCGTGAGCGTGAGGGCAGTGGCCCAGTTCAGCTCGGCGTCGGCGTAGCTCCGGTTGAGCGCGAGCGCGCGTTGAAAGTGCGCGATGGCCTCGGCTGGTTTTCCGCCCGAGGCGATGGCTAGGCCGAGGTTGTTGTGGACGACGGCGAGCTTCGGGTCGAGTTCGAGGGCGCGCGTGAAAGCGGCGATGCCTTCGGGCGCGCGCTCGAGTCCCATGAGTGCGGCGCCGAGATTGTTTTGGGCGTCGGCGTAGCGCGGCTGGATTTGCAACGCGCGCTGCAGGTGCGGGAGCGCGTCGGCCGGGCGACCGAGTTGGTTGAGCGCGAAACCGAAATTGTTTTCCGCTTCGGCATAATCGGCGCGAAGCACAAGCGCGCGCTCGTAGTGTGGGAGCGCCTCGGCGGCGCGGCCGGCGTCCACGAGCGCAATGGCGAGGTTGTTGTGAGCCATCCAGCACGCGGGATTTTTTTCGAGCGTCGCGGTGTAAAGCGCGAACACGTCGCGATAGATCGCGGCTTGATGCCACGTGAGGGTGGCAAGCAGCAAGCCCACGGCACCGGCGAAACTGCGGAAAGCCCACGGCGAGAGGCGCGCGCCAAGAACCGTTGCTCCGCTTGCAGCCAGTGCGAACACACCGAGACTCGCGTGATATTGAAAATGATCCGCCACCCACGAGTAGAGAAACGGGAAAATATTCACGAATCCCAGCGCGGGAAAAAGCGTGCCGCCAAACAGGAGCGCGACGGCGAGTGGGGCGCGCGACTTCGCCCGCATCCACCAGAGCGCCGTGAGCACGCCCAGCACGACGACCGGAAACAGCCACTGCCAAGTTTCGGCCGCAGCGATCATCCAGTGCGGGTAGATGAAGGCGAGGTCGGCCGGCCAGAGCAGTTTTCCGAGGTAGAACCAAGCGGCCCGGCCCGCGATGAGAGTTCGCTCCAGCCCGCCGAGCGCGAATGCCTGCCCCTGCGCGCCGATGAGGGTGCGCTCAAGATACGCGGTAACGATACCGCCGAGCGCGCCCAGAAAAAACCAAGGGAGCAGTGGCGCGACATCGCGTCGCGCGTCGAGTCGGCCGCGTTGCCACCAAAAGATCACGAGCAGCGCGGCGGGCAGCGTGGCGGTGACGGTCTTGGTTTGCAGCGCCATCACGAACCACAGCAGCGCGATCACGTAGCTGCGGCGCTGGCGCGTGGCGTCGAACTCCAAATAGCTGCGCGTCGCCAAGAGGTAGAACAAAAGCGAGAGCGTGTTCTTCTGCTCGGTGATCCACGCGACTGACTCGGCGCAGACCGGATGGAGCGCGAAGAGCACGGCGGCGAACCACGCCCCGGGCACCGCCAGTCGGCGCAGGATGGAGGCGAAGAGACAGGCCGAGGTCGCGTGCAGCAGCACGTTGATCAGATGATAGCCGAGCGTCGCGTCGCCCCAGAGCCGGTGCTCGAACCAAAACGCGGAGTGCAGCAGCGGGTAATATTGCTGCGTGGCACCGGGCTCGAACCAGATGCGCCAGAGGCCGGCGAGCGACTGCAACTCCGGCCGCGTGACGTGGCCGGCATCGTCCCAGAGAAGCGTGCCGTTGAGCGCGGGCCAGTAGGCGGCGAGCGTGGCGGCGAAGATGAGCACGCGCATCGCGGTCGCAGGCCAGTCCGGCGCGGAGGAAGACGCAGCCGTAGCGGCGGAGCGTTTCATTTGCGCGCGCCCGCGGCGTTGAGTTTCACGAGAAAGCGCGCGACGTCCGGACGCGTTTTCCACCCGGCCGGCGCGAGCCCGAGCGCGCGCTCGATCTCAATGCGGGCGGCGTTGGGCTCGTTGAGCGCGTGGCTCGCCTGCGCGCACATGAGCCACGTGTCGGGGTTCTGCGGATCGTGCTCGGCCATGAGCGAAAAATATTTCCGGGCGTCGGCCCATCGGCCCTGCGTCGCGGCGAGGATGCCCCGCTGGCGCGCGGGCGCTGCTGGATTGGCGGCAAGTTTGATCGCGAGCGCGAGGGCGTCGTCGGCCTCGGCAAACTCGGCGCGCTCCATCGCGTGAATCGCGCGCAGCTCGTGCACCTCGGGCATCGCGAGGGCGGGCGGGTGGTCGAGGGCGTCGAGCGCGTGCTGGAGGTTGAAAATCGGTGCGACGGCATCGTTCATCACGTGATGGGCGGGCAACAGCAGCGCGCCGCCCGCGCTCATGCGCAACGCGAGCGGCAACCACGCGACACCGCGAGCGCGGGCGAGGTGCAGGCCGAGCACGGCGGCGGGCAGTAGCATCGTCATCGAGCGGCTGTAATCCTGTGCGGTCGCGAGGCCGATGGACGCCAGCACGAGCAACGCCATGCCCAACATGAGAGCGTGGGCGTGCCGCTGCCAGAGGAGCACAACGGCAGCGACGACGAACACCCAACCACCACGCAGCCCCTCCCAGATTCCGAGTGCGATGCGCGGGAGCGACGCAGCGAGAAAATCACGGCTGCCGAGGTAGCCGCCAACGGTGGCACCGGCGTCGGACTGCGTGGTGAGCAAACCGAGGCGGACAAAAACAAATGCCGCGAGCAACGCGCCGGGAATCAGCCCATCGATCTTGAACCGAAGTGAAGCCGGCCGCCCCAGCCAGCGGCACAGCAGTGCGAGCGGTGCAGCGAGCACGAAGCGTTCGTCCACCCACGGCGCGAGCACGCACGCGAGGATGATGGCCCAGCGCCGTGGGTCGAACGCCACGACAAGCAGCCCCAGCGCGAGCCACGAATCAAAATACCCGAGCCAGCCCGTCGAGGTGAAGAACCACGAAGCCGCGCCGATGACCACGAGTGCCAGAGCGGTCTCGCTCCAGGGAAAATTTTCGCGGCGCAACAAGCCGGCGAGGTAAGTAAGCGCGAGGAAACAGCCGAGGTAGGAGAGGCCGAAAAACCAAAACGGCGGCAGGTGCAAAACGTGCCCGATTATCGGAAAAAGCAGCCGCCACTGAATCGCGCGGTGCAGTGGATCGGCAATGGGCGCACCCGGATTTGCGACCTGCGCGAGCACACTCTCGCCGCGGCGCGTCTCGACCATGCCGCCCATCTCGGGCACGCGGGACCAGAGCCGAAACGCGCCCCACGCCGGACAGAACACCGTGAGCAGCAGCGCAAACACGCCGGCGGCGAGCAGCCAGCGAAAGAGCAATTCGCGCGGGGGCATTGGTTCCGCAGAGGGCACGGGTGCGAAGAGTTGAAGGCGAGGGCCTCGCACGGACGACAAAAAAGCGCCGGTCGAAAGACCGGCGGGCGCATCTCAGTTTTCTGCAAGCTCACGGGCGGGACGCCCGTGCCACGTAGCATGGGCGTCCCGCCCATGTCGGAAAACTGAGATGCGCCCAAGACCGGCGCTCAGGAGAGCATCTCGCGGCCCTACAAATCAAACGTCGCCGTCAGCACAAATTTTCGCGGGTCCATTATTCGGTAGGCGCTCGGCGTGCCGTCGGGGAACGCGTTAATGGGGAGCAGCTGGCTGCGGGCGTATTGGAGATCGGACACGTTGAGCTGAAAGCGCGCGGGTATTCGGTCGGCAAAGAGCTTGGTGCGGTAGCCGATAAACGCGTCGATGTGATACTGCGCCTTTTGGTAGATGGGTTTGTTGGGATCGAGCGACGTGATCACGGCAGGGAGACTTTGCGCGCCGTAGTAATCGATCGCGAGGGGCGCGGACCAGCGGAAGGCGCCGCCGACGTTGAAGCGCTTGAGGATTGGATTTTCGGAACCGAGGCCGGCGAGCTGGTAGTTCGTGCTGATTTTGGCGGAGTAGCGGGCGATTTGGGGATTGGCCTTGCCCTGTTTCTGCTGCGTGACGGCGTAGGGCGTCTGCACGAAGCTGATGTAGTTTTGCTGGGCGGTTTGGTTGCCGCCGTAATTGTGCGTCCACCAGAGGCGCTGCGGTTCGGCCGCCAGCTGCGCGGGCGTCCAGTTCAGGCTGGCGGCCTGATCGACGATGGTCGTCCAAATCGGCAGGCGCTGGTTGATCCAATCGTTGATGCTGGTGGCGACGTTGGTGTTGATCGACTGGGTCTGCGCGGCGTTGGCGGACACAGTCCAGTATTTGGTCGGGTTGAAGTTGAGTTCGAGTTCGTCGCCCTTGGCGGTGATGTCCTGAGTGGCCGTGATCGTGCCGGCGCCGAAACCCTGGATGAGCGCGTTCTGCGTGGCGGTGGAGACGCCGATTTGCCGGGCGACTTCGTCGGTCACTTGCTGCGGGGTGAAGCTGGGGTTGGCCTGCCTCACCCAGCCGGCGATGGTGCCGCCGTTGCCGCCCGCCTGCGTCGTGAGGAGAAACGCGGCGGTCGCGGTGATGTCGATGCGGGTGACGCGCTGGGCGATAGTGCCAGCATCACCGCCACGGTTGCTGATCGAGGTGTTGTTGTAGTGATTCCAGCGGAGCACGACGCGCCCGTCGAACATGTTGAACGCGACGCCGTAGTCCTTGCCGTGACCGGTGGGCACCGGGAGCGGCTTGAGGAAAATGTCGGTCGCGAATCCAGCCGGGATGAAACTGTCCGATTTGTTCAACGAAAACGACATCCCGCGAAGCATGTTGCCGACGAAGTGGGCGGGGCCGGTGTCCTGATCCAGTTGGCGAATGAACGACAAGTCCCGGAAGGGCCGGAGCACCGCGCCCGCGGTCTTGGTCTTGCCCGCGTTGAAACGATAGTCGCCGGCCGCCCAGTGGTTGACCGAATCGTAGTTGAGCGTCTCGCCGTCGGCGTTGAGGAGCTGCGGCGTGCTGCCGGACTTCGTATATTGCTGATCCTGGCGCAGGCCGAACGTCAGCACGAGTTTGTCGTCGAGCAGGTGGTTTTGCATCACGCCGCCGACGGTCTTGAGGATGACCTTGGTGTTGCTGCCGGCGCCGGTGGAGTCGGTGATGTTGACCTGGTTGAGGCCGAGTTGCTCGGAGCGGAAGGAGTTGGTCGTCGTGTTGCCCCACACGAACGGGTAGGTGCCGTAACTAAAATCGGAGGGAGCGTAGCTCACGACGCTATCCTTGTCGCCGACGTAGTAGCGAAAATAATTGCGCGTGATCGCGAGGGCGGCGGCGGGGCCGTTGGTGATCGTGCCTTGGTTGGCGCGCGACAGGCCGGCGGGAATCCACGAGACCGGGCCGGTGATGGCATCCTTGTAGCCGTATTGGCGGTTGATGCGGTATTTGTATTCGTCGTAGAGCGTGAACTGACTGAGGCCGAGCCAGTGCAGGATGTTCTTCTCGCGCGTGAGATCGAGTTTGTAGCCGAGCTGGCCGCGGTAGGTGTCCCACGTCGCCGGTTGTGCGAGCGTGATCGGCTGGTCGGTGGCGAGGTAGGCGCGGCCGACGAAGGGATTCGGCGTGCCGTCGAGATTTTTCTCGTTCACATCGACGAAGAGCTGGCCCGATTGGCCGTTGGCATTCTGCGTGGCGAGGAGGTTGCGTTGCATCTGGCGGGAATCTTCACGCAGGAAACCGAATTGCGCGGCGAGCGTTTGGCGTTCGGTGTTGAAGAATAGTTGGTCGATTTGCAGCGACGAGGTAATCGTGCGCGTGTGAATGCGGTTCACCGCCGCGAGATTGACCGACGAGTAATCGTAGAGGGACTTGTTGCTGACCGAGGGGGTAGTCGTGAAAAGGGGCTGCGTCGTGCTGCGGCCGAGCGTGGCCCCGGTCTGGCCACTCGTGGCGAGCAGATAGCGCAACGCACCGGAGGTCGGGCCGGCGGTCGTAGCTCCGACGAGAGGCGTGACATTGGAGAAGCCGGTGGGCGCGGCCCAGTAGGCGAGGCCGCCGCGATCGATGTAGGCGAAGGCGTGGTTGCTGCCCGTGTAGGTTTGCTGGAAGTAATCCGGGCCGGCGTAAGCGGTGCCGGGAAACGCGCCGAACGGCCCGAGGGTCTGGCCACCGACGTGGATGACCTGCGCGATCGGGTCCCAGGTCGGCTTGCCGTTCGCGACCCAGAAGGTGACGTTGTCGCGCGGCGGGACGAAGTTGGGGCGGTTGCCACGGCTGTCATAGAAGCTGGCGCTCGCGGTGATCGTGGTTTTCTTGAACGGCTGGTATTTGATCATGCCGTTGTAGCGCTCGGTATCGATGCCCGAGGGCTTGCGCTGAAACCCATCGTGCTGAAACACGCCCTGGCCGCGGACCGCGAGTTTCCCCTTCAGAAGAATCCGGTTGGCATCGAGCGTGAAACGGTAGCCGTCGTAGTTGTCGGCCCGCGCGCTCGTGGTGGTGAAGTTGCGCGAGACGTTGGCGGCCGATGGCACCATGTTGATCGTGCCCGAGGGATTGCCGAGGCCGAAGATGTTGGCGTTGGGCCCGCGGCTGACCTCGACGGAATCGAGGCCGATCGGATCGACGGGCACGCGGCCCATGGTCTGGATATTGTTGAACGCGTAGTTCGCCGACGAGACGCCGCGCACGCGGTTCGCGTTGGCCGGGTTGGCCATGACGTTGTCCTGCGTGTCGCCATTGCGGTTGATCGCGAAGTCCGTGTAGGTGCCGGTGCCCTCGGTGTTGGCGGTGTAATTGAAGATGTCGTTGATATCGAGCATCGCGAAGTCGGACATCTGCTCCTTCGTCATCACGGAGATGGAGGAGGCGAGATCCTCGAGCTTCGAGTTGAAGCGCGTGCCGGACATCGTGTTCGAGGCGTAGTAACCCTTGGTGTCGGACACGACTTCGAAGGGCGAGAGGCTGACCACGTCCTCGCTGGTGGCGTTGCTGTTGGCCGGCTTCGCGGCGGCGCCGGCGCGCTTGAGGTCGGCATCGAGGGTGGCCTGCTCCGCCGGGTCGAGGACGCCGTTGCGGTTGGTGTCGTATTTGGCGAGCGTCGCGGCATCGACCGCGCGCGGGGCGGTCTGGGCGTGCGTCGTGCCCAGCGCCAGCGTCAGCATGCATAACAAGGAAATGGCGAAGGGCCGGAGAGCGGAATGTGGGTGTGGTGTGGGGCTCATGGTTTTCAAAGGATACTCGCGACCCAACATGGGACCGCAATGGGGTGAACGAGGGGTGGTGGCCCGGTGCCGCTGTCGGAGTGCTAGACGTGTCGTAATCTGAAGCGTTGTCGCAACAACGCTAAATGTGGCGCGCGACGGCCGCATGAAAGCTGACAGTCCGCAGCGCGTCCTGAATATGCACGCGCGCGCCACACCACAACGCTCCCACCGGGGTAGCGGCAAACGCGAAAGAGACTCTTGGTCGTCTTAAGCCGGGCCGGCCGCAGCCGCCGGCTTTTTATTATCCGGCAGCGCGCGCGTCGCGACTTCGTGCTTGAGCTTCGCGAGGTAGGCGTCGGCGGTCATCACGCCTTCGTCGCCGCGGGCGCGCGAGCGGACGGAGACGCTGTTGGCCTCGGCTTCCTTTTGCCCGATGACGAGCGCATAGGGGATCTTGTCGAGTTCGGCGCGCCGGATCTTGGCGCCGAGTTTGTCGGAGTGCTCGTCGATCGTCGCGCGGAAACCCTCGGCGCGGAGGCGCGCGTGCAAAGCACGGGCGTGATCGATCGTCTTGTCGCTGATCGGCACGAGGCGCACTTGCTCGGGCGCGAGCCACGCGGGGAAATCACCCGCGAAGTGCTCGATGAGCACGCCGCAGAAACGCTCCATCGAGCCGAAGGGCGCGCGGTGGATCATCACGGGGCGGTGCGCGGTGTTATCGGCACCGATGTAGCTGAGGTCGAAGCGCACGGGGAGCACGTAGTCCACCTGCACGGTGCCGAGCTGCCACTCGCGGCCGATCACATCCTTAATCACGAAGTCGATCTTCGGGCCGTAGAAGGCGGCCTCGCCGGGCTCCTCGGTAAACGGCACGCCGAGCGTGGCGGCGGCGGTGCGGCACGCGGCTTCGGCCACGTCCCACTTCGCAGGATCGCCGGTGAACTTAGTGCTGTCGGGATCGCGAAGGCCGACGCGCACACGATAGTCGCTCATGCCGAGCGTGGTGAGCACGATCTTCACGAGTGAGAGACAGCCGAGCACTTCGGCGGCGACTTGTTCCTCGGTGCAGAACAGATGCGCGTCGTCCTGCGTGAAGCCGCGGACGCGCGTCATGCCGTTGAGTTCACCGCTCTGTTCCCAGCGGTAAACGGTGCCGAACTCCGCGAGCCGCACCGGCAGGTCGCGATACGAGTGCGGTTGTGACGCAAAAATCTTGATGTGATGCGGACAGTTCATCGGCTTCAGCATGAAGCCGTCGAGGAGTTTGGTGGCGTCCATCACGCGATTCTGCGCGATGACTTCCTTGCCCGCGCGCCGGTTGATCTCGTCGGCAAACCCCTGCGACACGCCTTCGAGCCGCGCCGTGAGATCAGCGCAGGAGCAGCCTTCGCTGGCCATCTGCGCGAGCGCCTCGGGCTCGGGAAACGCCGTGAACTGCGACTCCTTGTAGTAGGGGAAGTGGCCGCTCGTCTTGTAGAGCGTGAGCTTGCCGATGTGCGGCGTGAAGACCTGCGAGTAGCCCTGCTTGCGCAGCTCCTCGCCGATGAAGGTCTGCAACTCCTGCCGCACGATCGAGCCGTTGGGCGTCCAGAGGATCAGGCCCTGGCCGACATCCTCGTCGATGTGGAAAAGTTTCAGCTCCTTGCCGAGCTTCCGGTGATCACGCAGCCGCGCCTGCTCGATCTGCGTGAGGTAGGCGGCCAGTTCGTCCTTCGAGGGGAACGCGGTGCCATAGATGCGCTGGAGCTGCTTGTTCTTCTCGTCGCCGCGATGATACGCGCCCGCGATCGAGAGCAGCTTGAACGCCTTCAACTTCGACGAATAACGAACGTGTGTGCCGGCGCAGAGATCCATGAACTCGCCGTTCTGGTAGAACGAAATCCTTTCGTCGGCCGGGATGTCCGCAAGGCGACCGAGTTTGTAGCGCTCCTGCCCGCGCGACTTGATGATCTCGATGGCTTCGTCCCGTGACACTTCCTTGCGGTAAAACGGCTGGTTCTCCTCGGCGATTTTCTTCATCTCCGCCTCCAGCTTCACGAGGTCATCGCTCGTGAATTTGTGCTCGAGATCGACGTCGTAATAAAAACCGGTTTCGGTCGGCGGCCCGATGTCGAGTTTGGCATCGGGGAAGATGCGGAGGATGGCGGTCGCGAGCACGTGTGAACACGAGTGGCGAAGTTCTTCGAGTGGTGACATGGACATGGTCGGTATGAGTTTTGGTCCTGCCTACGATTGCAGGGCCGTAAACGAAGAGCCCGCCGCGAATCCGTGCGCGTGTCAACCCGCGGCGTCAGGCTGGTCGTCTGGCCGGTGCGTGCTCGCGCATTCACAGCGAAAATAGCCCAGCGCTTCAGCGCTGGGTCTGAAAAGCCATCGCCTCGCACAGTCCCGGTAGGGACGGCAGAATCTTACTCAAGCATCGCGGCTTCGAACGGTATTTCGTGTTTACGGAGGAAACTCTCGAACTCCTCCCGAAAACTACGCGTGCGGTGATGCTCTTCTTGGGTGGCGATGTAGTGAACAGTGTCGGCGACACCAGAGATGCCGATGCTGAACGCCCCATAGCCCTCCTGCCACGCAGCTCCGCGGAGAGCGGGAAAAGTCTCGTGGAGCCATTTCGAGGAATTGCCCTTGAGCAATTGCATCGCCTTCGCGATCGAAAGTGTCGCTGGCAAACTCAGGAGCACATGCACGTGATCCGCCACACCGCCGACCGCCAGCGCCTTCATGTCGTTTTGCCGCGCGATGCCACCGAGATAGGGCCAGAGTCGGACGCGGACGTTCGCGCTCAGCCACGGTTCGCGGTTTTTGGTGCTGAACACGCAATGCGTCAGACAATGGATGAACGAGTGCATGGGGTGATTTGGTCTTGCGGGGCAAATCAGGTTTCGGGTGAAACGAGAGTGAGAATAGCCCAGCGCTTCAGCGCTGGGTCTGGATGTGTGTGATTGCCAGAGTCCCATCTGGGACGGAAGAATTTCTTTCGTCCCTGGCGGGACTCCGTTTGTCGTCCGGCTTGGAAACCCAGCGCTGAAGCGCTGGGCTATTTTCAGCGTAGCTCTGATGCGGCGTTGTCGCGGTGCTGGTCAGTGGAGCGGCGGACGCGACGGGGTGGGTTACTTTTTCGCCGGTTCGAGCGAGTAGCCGTCCTTGCGGTCGAGTATCGACCAGCCGAGGCCGGCGAGTTCCTTGCGGAGCGCATCGGCGGTGGCAAAGTCCTTGGCGAGTTTCGCGGTCCAGCGCTTTTCGGCGAGGGTGGTGATGGCGGCCGGGATCGCGTTAATTTTTTGAATGGTCATCCGTTGAGAAACATCCTCGGCTAAGTCGTCATCAGGAAGATTGACATAGGACGGTATTTTCAGGCCCAAGACTCGCAACGCGCGTTCAAATGCCAAGAGATCGCTTTCTGATGTGTTGCCCGATTCGCGAGTGGCTCGGAAAAGTTCTCCGAGTGCAGCCGGGAAATTTAGATCGCTCTTCAATGAATCGATCACTCCGTCGAATTGTCGAGACGGGGTCGTTGTTGATCGTGGATTCGGACCTGAAGGCTTAGCGAAAGTCTTTAGCGCGTCGTAAAAGTGGCAAAGGCTGCCAAGCGCCTCGGAGGCGCTATGAATCGAGTGAATCGTGAAGCTCAGTTGCTTTCGCGGGTGCCCTTGCATAAGCGCTAAGCGAATTTCCATAGGATTGAAGACCGGTCCTTCGATCTTCCTTAGGTCATCGAGCGTGTAGAGATTCCCGAGGCTCTTGCTCATCTTCTTGCCGTCCACGAGCAGGTGCTCGCTGTGATACCAGTGCCGCGAGAACTGCACGCCGTTGCAGCATTCGCTCTGGGCTATTTCGTTTTCGTGGTGGGGGAAGAGCAGGTCCACGCCGCCGGTGTGGAGGTCGATGGTTTCGCCGAGATGCTTTTTGCTCATCGCGCTGCACTCGATGTGCCAGCCGGGGCGGCCGCGGCCCCACGGGCTTTCCCACGCGTTATCGCCGTCGTCGAGCTTGTGCGCTTTCCAGAGCGCGAAGTCGCTCACGTCTTCTTTTTCGTCGGCATCGGCCGCGTGCGATTTGCCGCTGAGTGCGCTGCCGATTTGGAGTTCGCGTTCCTTCACGCGCGAGAGAGCGCCGTAGCGATCGAAGGACGAGACTTTGAAATACACCGAGCCGTCGGCGGCGCGGTAGGCGTTTCCCTTCTTCATGAGCACGTCGATCATATCGACTTGCTCACGGATGTGGCCGGTGGCGGTGGGCTCGACGTGCGGGGGCAGGCAGTTCAGCGCGGCGCAGTCGGCGTGAAACTTCTCTGTCCACTGCTGCGTGACCTCGGCGAGCGGGCGGTTCTCTTCGCGTGCGCGGCGAATGGTCTTGTCATCAACATCGGTGAGGTTGCGGACGTGCTTCACCTTATCCGCGCCGAACTCAAGTTCGAGCAGGCGGCGGAGCACATCGTTCACGACGAAGGTGCGGAAATTCCCGATGTGCGCGGGCGCGTAGACGGTCGGGCCGCAATTGTAGAAGCGAAAGACGCCGTCGGCGTGGGAGGGCGTGAGCGGTTTGAGTTTTCGCTCCAGCGAATCGAAAAGTTGGATGGCCATGAACGGGCGCAGCCACAGGCATGTCTGCCCATTCTTCAAGCCCGATGTTTTTGGACCTGACACGGCTGTCCTCCTGCCCAAATTGACAAATATCAGGCGTGTGCTTTTCCCCTCCCTTCGCCCCGCAGTCCCGTTTTTCCCATGATTACCCTACGACGCAGTCTTGTTCTGTTCGGACTCAGCCTCGGCGCGCTCGCTCCGGCGCTCTTCGCCCAAACTGTCCTCACGGGCACCGTGACTAACGTCGCAACCGGCCGCACCTTGGAAGGCGCGCGAGTGCTCCTGCAAGGCGCCGACCGCGAGGTGGTGTCGGACCGCCAAGGCATTTTTCGTTTCGACGACGTGAAGGCCGGCACCGCAGTGGTGGTGGTTTCCTACAGCGGATTGGACACGTTGACGAACTCGGTGACCATTCAGGCCAGTCAGGTGAACCAGCTTGATGTGAAGATGACTTCAGCGGTCTACACCATGGGTCAGTTCGTCGTCGCCGGCGAACGCGAGGGCAACGCCCAAGCTGTGACACTGCAGCGCCTGTCCGCGGGCGTTAAGAACATCGTTTCCACCGATGCCTTCGGCAATCTCGCTCAGAATCCCGCCGACCTCCTCGTGCGCCTGCCGGGCGTCGAGGGCGCGACCGTCGATGGCACGGTGCGCTATGTGCGCATCCGCGGCCTCAATCAAAACCTCACGACGATCACGATGGACGGAAATCGGCTTGCGGACGCGGCGTCGGCCGGGTCCACGCGCGAGTATCAGTTTCAAACTGTCAGCGCCGACACCGTCGAGCGCATGGAGGTCGTGAAGTCGCCGACGCCGGACATGGACGGCGATTCGATCGGCGGCGTGGTGAACATGGTTTCCAAGTCGGGCTTCGATACGAAGGGTCGGCTGCTGCGCGGCTCCTTCGGCCTGACCTATCGTCCCATCGATCCGCGGATGACCGGGCTGCCCTACAATTACGCTATTTCCTATTCGGAGGTTTTCGGCGGCAAGCTCGCGGTCGCGCTGAATTTTGGTCACCGCAAACTCTTCACGCCGCAGGACACCGTGAGCCAGTCGCACCAAACCCTGGCGAATGGCGTCGCTGGTCCCGCCTTCAGCTTTCAGGTCGCGATGACGGACGAGAAACTCCTGACCTCGCGTTGGGGTGGAGGCCTGCGCCTCGACTACAAACTCAGTGAGAGCGGAAAACTCTATCTGAGCACGACAGTGAATCGCCTCACCGATCACGACACCGACCGGATCGCGACCTTCACGACGCCGCAGACGGTTGCTACGCTGGATGGGAACGGGAATCCGACGGGCACCGGCGGAATTCTGCCGGGCTACACGAACGAGTTTACCTCGGTGCGCGCGGTGCCGAACAGCACGTTTACCATTCAGGCGGACAACGCCTACAAGGACGCCAAGACGCTCTATCATCAGTTCGGCGGCACGCACAAACTCCCGGCCGCCAATCTCGATTGGAACCTCTACCAATCCGACTCGAAGTCGAACTACTCCGGACAGCGCAATCTTGGCTTCACGGCCCGCGGCATCGGTTACTCGATCGACCGCCGCTCGAATACGAATTTCCCGACCGTGATCCAGACGGCCGGCCCGAGCATTGCCGACCTCTCGAGCTACAACGACAATCGCTACCGCATCGACCGGCGCGCAGGTTGGGATTCCTATCAGGGCGTCTCGCTTAATGCGCAGAAGAATTTTAGCACACCGGTGCCCGCCTTTCTCAAGGCCGGCGTGCGCATTCGCGAACAGCACCGCGATCTGGAGGCCACGCAGTGGAGCGGCTCCTACGTCGGACCCGACGGCGTGATGGGGCTCAATCCCGCCACGGGCCGCAACGACGACGACCTCGCCCAGTTTGGCCTAATCGAACGGGGCCGCCTCAAGACCGACACGATCAAGTTTCCGAACACGCCGGTTCCTGCGTTCCCGGGCCATACGAACAAGCTAATCGACGCTGCGCTCGAGTCCCGACCGCTGCAGTTTCTGCAAGACACCGCCGCGAATACGCAGGCCCAGCTGGTCGGTGACCAACGCTTCAAGGAGCGGATCGATGCGGCCTACCTCATGGGGAACGTCGAACTCGGCCGCCTTTCGATCTTGGCCGGCTTCCGCGTTGAGCGCACGAAGACGCACGGCACGGGCGCACTCCAGGCAATCACGCCCGACGAGAAGGCGCGGCGGGCGGCCTTTGTCGGCGCGCTGAGCGATGCGGAGATCCGCCGCCGCAACCTCGCGGAGTTCGGCGGCCGCCAGACGCGCACCGGTGACTATCAAAACGTCCTGCCGGGTGTGCATTTCAAGTTCGCGGTGAACCCGAGGCTCATCACGCGCCTGAGCTATGCGACCAACATCGGCCGGCCCGGAATCGGCCAATTGATTCCGCGCACGAATGTGAACTTCGACACCCAGACGATTTCGACCAGCAATCCGAACCTCCAGCCCCAGACGGCCGACAACTTCGACGCGGCCGCCGAATACTATTTTGAGCCGGCGGGTGTCATCTCGGTCGGCTTCTTCCAAAAGCAGATTAAGAATTTCATCTACACTTCCGGCGGGGCAGTCGTTCCCGCAGGCGCGGATAACGGTTTCAGCGGCGACTACGCTGGCTACGCCCTGACGACCCAATACAACGGCGGCTCCGCGAAGGTGCGCGGCCTTGAGCTTAACTACAGCCAGCAATTCACGTTCTTGCCGGGTGTATTTGCGGGCCTCGGCGCCTACGCCAACTACACGCGCATGGAGACCGAGGGGAACTACGGCGCGGGCAACGCCATCGCGCTCGCGCCGAATCCCAAGGGCAAGGTCGCAGGCTTCAATCCCGAGACCGCGAACTTTGGCGTCTCCTACATCCGCCACAAGGTCACCGTGCGTTTTCAATTCAACCACCGCGCGCGCTACCTGAGCACCTACAACGTCAACGTCTCGCAACTGGTCTACCAAATCCGTCGCGACACGCTCGACGTAAAGACCTCCTACCAATTTTCGCGCCGCTTCAGCGCATATCTCGACGTCAACAACGTGCTCGGCGAGTTCGAGACCGGCAGCGACATCGGCAACCGTCCCGCCACCCGGCGCGTGCTGACGCCCGGATTCTTCTTCGGCGTGAACACGCGGTTGTAATACCAACGGCCCGTTGCTTTTGGACTT
>JANXSC010000431.1 GCA_025352845.1 Opitutaceae bacterium | reverse complement strand
CGCCTGATGGACCGCGCGGTCGATCTGGGGATGAGCGCGATGGCCCTCACCGACCACGGCAATCTCTACGGCGCGATTGAGTTCTACCAGCAGGCCAAGGCCAAGGGCATCAAGCCGCTCATCGGCTGCGAACTCTACCTCGTCGAAAATTCCCGCCTCGAAAAAAAGGGCCGCAACGACGACGAGGGCAAAACCATCTTCCACCTCGGCCTCCTCGCGAAAAATCTCACCGGCTACCAGAATCTACTCAAGCTCGTCTCCGACGCGCACCTCAAGGGCTTCTACTACAAGCCGCGCACCGATTTCGAGACGCTCGCGAAATACGCCCCCGGTCTCATCGGTTTCACCGGCTGCCTCGCCTCGCTCGTGCCGCAGCACCTGCTCCACGATCGCTACGAGGAGGCGCGCAAAACCTGCGGACGCTTCCTTGAAATCTTTGGCCGCGAGAATTATTTCGTCGAGATTCAGGACCACGGCATTCCCGAGCAGAAGAAAATCATCCCCGGCCTGCTCAAGCTCGCCGAGGAATTCGACCTCAGGGTGATCTGCACCAACGACGTTCACTACGTCCGCCACACCGACTCCGGCCCGCACGACACGATGCTCTGCATCCAGACGGGCGCGAAGATCGAGGAGGAGAAGCGCATGCGTTTCACCGGCCAGGAATTCTACCTGAAGTCGCGCGACGAGATGGCGAAGCTCTTCGCCGAGGTGCCCGAGTCCATCACGAACACCCAGCTCGTCGCCGAGATGTGCGAGCTCACGATTCCGTTTCCCAAGGGCAGCGAGCGTTACCCCAAATATCCGCTTCCTCTTGAGGTTTCATCGAAGACCGATCGCGCCGGCTACCTCCGCGAACTTTGCCTCGCCGGCCTGAAGGCCCGCTACGGCCTCGATGCCGCCGCGCCCGCCGCCTTCGCCGATCAGGCACTCGCCAAGACCCTCGTCGAGCGCCTCGACTTCGAGCTTTCGATCATCACCAAGACCGGGTTTATCGACTACTTTCTTGTCGTCTGGGATTTTATCGACTGGGCCAAAAAGCACGGCATCCCGGTCGGTCCCGGCCGCGGCTCGGGTGCCGGCTGCATCGTCGCCTATCTGCTCGGGATCACCAATCTCGATCCGCTGCGCTTCAAGCTCCTCTTCGAGCGCTTCCTGAATCCCGAGCGTGTTTCCCCGCCCGACTTCGACATCGATTTCTGCATGCGCCGCCGCGGCGAGGTCATCGACTACGTCCGCCAGAAATACGGCAACGCCTGCGTCGCCAACATCATCACCTACGGCACGCTCGGTGCCAAGATGGTCATCCGCGACGTCTCGCGCGTGCATAATCTCGCCTACGCCGACGCCGACCGCCTCGCGAAGATGATCCCCGACGAGCTCAACATCACGCTTGAGGACGCCCGCGAGAAATCCGCCGAGCTGCGCGACGAGGTGGCAAAAAATCCCGTCGCAAAAAAAATCTTCGATCAGGCGCTCGTCCTCGAGGGCATGGTGCGCAACACCGGCAAGCACGCCGCCGGCATCATCATCACGGACCAGCCGCTCGAGGAATTCGTCCCGCTCACGCTGCAGGAAGGCGACGTCACCGTGCAGTTCGACATGAACGCCGTCGGCAAGCTCGGCCTGCTGAAGATGGACTTCCTCGGCCTGAAAACGCTCACCGTCATCGCCGACGCCGTGGACAACATCCGCCGCACCGCCGACCCGAAGTTCGATATCGAAGCGATCTCCCTCGAAGACGCGAAGACCTTCGCCCTCCTCAACTCCGGCCGCACCACCGGCGTGTTCCAACTGGAGTCCGGCGGCATGCAAAATCTCTGCCGCCAGATCAGCCTCTCTTCCATCGACGAGATCGTCGCCCTCATCGCGCTCTACCGCCCCGGCCCGATGGAGTGGATTCCCGACTACGTCCGCGGCAAAAAAGATCCCTCCACCGTCACCTACCCCCACAAGCTCCTCGAAGAAGTCTGCCGTAGTGGTACCAGTTGCTCCCGCAATTGTCACTCCGATCATCGCCGCTGTCCCAGTTCTGCCACACAATGACAATCATCATCGCCCCGTCAACGTTTCCCCGACGATTACACCCCAACTAGCTGGATCGAGTTTGGTAGAA
>JANXSC010000415.1 GCA_025352845.1 Opitutaceae bacterium | reverse complement strand
CGAAGGTGCCGTTGCTCAGGACGGTCGTGCCTGCGGTGAACGTGGGCGTGCGCTGCATCTGCCAGAGCTGGATGCCGCCCTGATCGACGTAAACGACCGGATCGGGAAACGTCGCGAGCCCGAGGGTGGTGGGATTGGTCGTGCCGGCGAGAGTGGTCGTCACGCCGCCGACGGTAACGGCATTCGCGATCGGATCCCACGTGGGGCTGCCGACGCTCTTCCAATACGAGACGGCGTCGCGCGGCGTGACGCTGCTCGCGCGCGCCGTAGAAATCATACTGCTGGAACGACGCGCGCACCGACGTGGTTTTGAACGGCTGCGC
This sequence comes from Opitutaceae bacterium, assembly GCA_025352845.1. GTDB lineage: Bacteria > Verrucomicrobiota > Verrucomicrobiia > Opitutales > Opitutaceae > ER46. The sequence goes on along the minus strand of JANXSC010000415.1, from coordinate 7,937 downwards.
GCGCACCATGAAGTTGAACCGGCGGCTCGTGGCCCCTGAGGGTTTCTCGTTAAAAGCGTCGTGCTGGTAAACCGCGCTGCCGCGGATGGAGAGCTTGCCCTTGATTACGGGGCGATTCACGTCGAGCGAGGTGCGGTAGCCGCCGATGCTGTCGACGCGAACCTCCGCCGTGGTGCTCGTGCGGTTGAGCGAAGCGCTGGCGGCGAGGAGATTGACGGTGCCGGAGCCCTGGCCGAGGCCGAAGATGTTGGAGTTGGGCCCGCGACTGATTTCGACGCCGTCGATCCCGATGGGATCGATCGGGACGCGGCCGCTCGTGGCGAAATTATTCATCGCGAGGTTGGCGGCACCGATGCCGCGGATGCGGTTCGCGCCCTGCGGATTGTTCTGGATGGAGTCGGCGACCATGCCGTTGCGGTCGACGCTGAAGTCCGTGTAGTTGCCCGTGCCCTCGGTGCTGGCCTCGTAGTTGAAGATGTCGTTGATATCGAGCATCGCGAAGTCCGCCATCTGCTGCTTCGTGACGACGGAGATGGCCGAGCCGAGATCCTCGATCTTGGTGTTGAGGCGGGTGCCCGACATCGTGTTGGCGGCGTAGTAGCCGTTGTTGGCCTCGCGGACTTCGAAGGGCGTGAGCTGCACGGCGTCGTCGCTTGAAGTCGAGGTGCTGGCGGGCGCCGTGCCGACGGCAGCGCGGGCTTTCGCCTCGTCCGCCTGCATCGCCGCCAACTCGGTGGGATCGAGGCGGCCATTTTTGTTGAGGTCGTATTTGCCGAGCTGCGCGGCGGTGGGCGCGCCGGAGACGGCTTGCGCGAAGGCCGGGACGGCGGTGGCGGTGACCGCGACAAGCACGGACGCGATGATCTTGGGATTCATGGATGGGATGGGGTGAAAGCGGGGCGGGGCGATGAGAGGTTATTTTTTCTCCGGCGGTTGCCACTCGAAATACGAACCGTAGCCCGCCGTGAGGTTGCGGGCGAGCCACGTGCGATACTCGCGATCGGCGAGGCGCGTGACATCGCGTTTCTGAATGGGCGTGGTGTTCGTGTAGATGACGACGCTGCGGCGATCATTTACGGTGGTTGTGACGATCAGTTCGTCGCGAAAATCGCCCATGAGATCGGCGGCATACATGACGCGACCGTCGCCTTCGTTGGGACCTGGGATGGAAAGCGTCTCGAAGGTGCGGCCGTTGAAGTAGCCGAGTTGTTTGCCGTTGTTGGACATCATCTCGCGGCGCTCGCCGCCGAGCCAGTTCACCGGCGTCCAACCACCGACCCACGGGCTCATGATGACTTTGCCGCTGGCGTCGAAAAGCAGCGTATCGCGTTGAATGTGGCCGTCGCGGTTCGTCATCATCTCCATGCCGGGCGAGTCGGGCAAAATGTCCGCGACCCAGCCGGTGTGCGCGTGCGTCCAACGCGGGTCCGTCTCGCGATTGTGTTTCCAGATCATCTGGCCGGTGTCGGCATCGACGACGTAGGCGCCGGCGTTGGTGTTGTCCTCGACGGCGAAGAAAACCTGCCGACCCGGCCGTCCGGGAATAATTTTTTTCACGGCGACGACGTCGGGATGTCCGGCGTAGATCGACCAGCGCACAGTGCCGTCGGAGTTGAGGCACGTCGTGCCGTCGAAGACCTCGTCCTTGCCGTCGCCGTTCACGTCGGCGTTGACGATGTAGTGCGCGCCGGAGCCGTTGGTTTCGCCAAAGCTCTTGAATTGCCAGAGTTGTTTCAGATCGCGGCCGTCGTAGGCGGTGAAGATTTCGTTTTCGTAGAGACCGGACTGCGTGATGATCGCGGGACGCACGCCGTCGAGGTAGGCGATGCCGAGCACGATGCGCGTGGAGCTGCGGGAAAAGTCGGAGGCGAGCGGCACCCACGGCGTCTTGCGCAGCGTCTCGCCGGTCAGGCCGTTGAGGACCGCGAGGTAAACTTGATCGCCTTCCTGTAAGCGGCAGACGACCTCGGCCTTGCCGTCGCCGTCGAGATCGTAGAGGAGGACGGGGCTGTTGTTGTGGCTGCCGAAACACTGCGCGTGCCACACGAGCGGGCGGCGCCAGATGCTTTTTCCATAGCTCGTGATCGCCTCGATCTCGACGGGGACGCCGGGATCGACGGAGCGTTCGTTGATGCCGTTGTCGAGGCGGAAGACCGCGTCGGTCACGCCGTCGCCATCGAGGTCGCCGAAGGCCGCGGTGAAATTCCCCGTGCGCACGAGCGGCGTGAAGCGCGCGATCTCGCCGCTCTTTTTTTCCATCGGCTCGAGGCCGCACCACTCGGATGGCGGACCCTCGCGCCCGTCGGCGAACACCGCGCGCACGCGATAATACGAGCGCGCCTCGCCATCGGGTTGGTCGGGGCCCTCGCCGCGCGTGTGTTGCGTGGGCCGCGGACCGGGCGGATTCGGATCGAGAAAGTTGGTCGAGTCGGTGATCGGCGCGGTCGTGAGGCGCTCGCCGGCAGCGTGGCGGTATTGGGTGCGGTAAACGTGGAAGCCGACGCTGGGCGCGTCGTCGGGGAGGAGATTCCAACTGAGAAAAACTTTGCGCTCGCCCGCGTTGGCCGTGATGAGCCGGCGATTTTGCCGGCGGAAATGCGTCGAGCCCGTCGGCTCGCGCACGACGCGAAAGCCGACATCGGCGCGGCGGATGCCCTCGAGCTGGTAGGCGCTTTTGCCGAATTCCATGTAGTAGGCGGTGCGCGCCCACGAGCCGCCCATCGCCCAACCCTCGCGATCGTCCGGCGAGGTGATGCGGAAGACGTAGCCGCCGAGGGTGACGTCGGGAAATTCGCTCACGAGCTGGTGGATGTTGCCCGCCATGTCGTAGAGGCCCCACGGATTGGGCGCATAGCTTTTCACCGGCTTCAGCCGCTCGCGCCAGATGCTGATGTCGCGCTCGCCGGTCGCGGAGAAATTCGCATGACGCGGCGTCGGCACCTCGTTGCCCCAGGGATATTTGAGGTCGGCGCGGCCGGCGCGCGCGGCGTATTCGAACTCGGAGGAAGTTGGCAGCCGGTAAACGCGGCCTTCCTTTTTCGAGCGCCAGTCGGTGTAGGCGCGCACGTCAGCGTAGCGGCTGACGAACACCACCGGGTGCTGCTCAAGGCCCGAGGGGATTTTGCCACCGGCCCAATACGGCGGCGGCGGGTATTTCGCGTCTTCGACGAAGAGCTTGTAATCCGCGTTGGTGATCGGGCACGCAAGGATTTCGAAATCGTCGAGTCGGAGGCCGGGCCGCAACACGCCGCCCTTGATCGCGACGAAATCATCCGCCGCGATTGCGGGGGCGGCGAGGCTGAGCAGTAGGAGCAGGGGTAAGGCTCGGCGCATGGCGTAACGTCCGTCCGCGGCGCAGCGCGGTCAACGAGCGGGGCGCGCGGACAGTTCGAGCGGCTGCGCCACCGGACCGATTCGGCGGGCTCGTTCGGCGTGAACCGCCCGGTCGTCAAACCGTGTGCAGGCGTGGTGGCGGTTGCTTTTCGCGGCGGCGTTCATAATCGGTTGGGGAACTTGCACGTGGCTTCGCAGTCACCCGCTGTCTTTACATCCGTCTTTCCCGCCATGAAATCTCACTCCGCTCCCTCGACCCTGTTGCTTGCATTGGTCTTCGCGCTCACCTGCGCCGGCACGACCGGCCTCACGGTCTGGGCCGCCGACACCAAACCAGGCAAGGCGAAGAAAGCCGCCGCCGAAAAAAGCGCCGAGAAGACGCCCGCGGCGTTTGAGGCCCCCGCCACGCCGCTCGCGATCAAGATCGACGGTAAGTCGATCAACCGCGACGCGCCCGACCGCGTGAGCTACGCGCACATCGTCAAGCGCACGGCCGCGAGCGTCGTCTACGTTTATTCGACCAAGACCGTGCGCGCCCCGGACTTCTCGCAGTTTTTCAACGACCCGATGCTGCGCCGCTTCTTCAACATCCCCGGCGCGCCCGACGACGACGAGCCGGACGCCGCGCCCGCGCCGCGCAACCGCGGCAACAATAACAATCGCAAAAATAACAGCCCGACCCCGCGCAACAATCCGCCCACGGCGCGCAACCGCGCGCCCGACCAGACGCAGCAGGGCCTCGGCTCCGGTGTCGTCATCACGGCCGACGGCTACGTGCTCACGAACAACCACGTCGTCGAGGGCGCGGACGACGTGCGCGTCTCCCTCGGCGATTCCAACAAGCGCTACGAGGCGAAAGTCGTCGGCCGCGATCCCGGCGCCGATCTCGCGGTGCTGAAGATCGAGGCGACGGGGCTCACGCCGGCGACGTTTGCCGACAGCGATCAACTGCTCGTGGGCGATGTCGTGCTCGCGATCGGCAATCCGTTTGGTGTCGGGCAATCCGTGAGCCGTGGGATCGTGAGCGCGCTCGGCCGCGGCATGGGCATGGGCGTCTTCGAGGATTTCATCCAGACCGACGCCGCGATCAACCCCGGCAACTCCGGCGGCGCGCTCCTCGACACCGACGGCCGCCTCATCGGCATCAACAGCGCGATCCTCAGCCGCAGCGGCGGCTTCGCCGGTGTGGGCTTCGCGATTCCGGCGAATCTCGTGCGCTCCGTCGCGGAGCAACTCGTGAACACGGGTCGCGTCGAGCGCGGTTTCCTCGGCGTGCGGCCGCAACCGCTCGACGAGGCGCTCACCGCGCAATTCGGCACCGAGAAGGGCGCACTGCTCAGCGAAGTCACGGAGAACAGTCCCGCGGAAAAAGCCGGGCTCAAAGCGGGCGACGTAATTGTGAAGATCAACGGCACTGAGATTCGCGAACCGCGCCACCTCACGCTCACCGTCAGCCAGTTTGCGCCGGGCACCGAGGTGACGATCGACTACCTCCGCGACGGCATGCCTCGCACGGCGAAAGCCAAGCTCGCCCGCCGCGACGACGAAGCCAGCGCCAAGGACGACGAGCCCGCACCGAAAAAGGACGAGGGCATTCTCAACGGCGTGGGCGTCGGTGAAATCACCGCTGAGATCCGCAGCCAGATGAAGATTCCCGAGCGGGTGAAAGGCGTGATCGTGACGAGTATCGATCCCGAAACGCCCGCCGCTAAGCAGGATCTGCGCGAAGGCGACGTGATCGAGGAACTCGACCGCAAACCGCTCACCGATGTGGACCGCGCGGTGAAATTGAGCGAAGAGATCAAAGGCCCGAAATTCCTGATGCGCGTCTGGCGCAACGGCCGCTCGAGCTACCTCGCAATCGACGAGTCGAAGTAGGCGCGGGGTCGCCAGTGCCAGAGGCGCTAGGTTTCCGAACCGGCGTTTTGTTGTAGAACCGGCCGTTGGCCGGTTTGCTTTTACCCGGCCAACGGCCGGGCCTACAAAGAAAGGGCGAAGTTCACTCTAGCCCGCCGGTGATTTCGCGGAGCTTCGCGAAGAAGGCTTTTTTGCGGGGGGAGTTGATGCCCCAGTCGACGGGCACACTCTGGTAGCCGTCGGCGAATTTTTCGTCCTTCATCCGGAAATCGAAATAGCCCCACGATGCGCCGGCGCGCACGGCGGCGGTGAAGTTGTTGTTGGGTTTGTCGAAATCGAAATGGTCGTCCTCGTTGAACACGATCGGCATCGGGTGGAAGGAGGATAGGGCGCGGGTCTGCTGCACCATCGCGGTGATGCGGGCTGGGTCGGACACGCCGTTGCCATGGATCAGGAGGAAGTCGGAGACGCGCACGACGTTGTCCTCGGGAATCTTGCCGCCGGCCGTAGCTCGTGCCGGCGAACAGCCGGCCGTAGGCCAGCGGGCTGGCGGGCTGGCGGGCTGACCGACGCGAGCACCTTTTAGTTTTCGAATGCACGAGGAGATTCGTGGCCGACTGCAGGGAGACGGCTCAGGCGCGTGAACGGGTCATCCGCTTTTTGTCCCGCGGCGGGTCGCCGGACCTCACTTGGATCTTTGAATCAACTCCGGGGGAAACTCCGCGGCTTTGGCGTTTTTATCACTGCGCAGATTGCTTTGCTGCTCGCGGTCCGCTTGCAACGGAATCGACATTCCGCCGGTTTCTGCCAGCGTGGCGAACAGTCGCGTGTTGAGCTCCCGAATGAGGCTCGCGTGCGCCTTGCTGAAGATCAGGTTCCGCGTCTCTCCCGGGTCTTCCTGCAGGTCGTAAAGCTCGTCGATGTCCCAAAGTCCGGTCACATGAACGTATTTGTAACGGTCCGTGCGCAATGCGTGCAGGGTCGGGGTCTGGGGATAGTTTCGTTCCCAAAAATACTCGTAAAGCAGGTCCTTGCGCCAGGGGACGGACTCGCCGCGCACGAGCGGCCAGAAGCTGCGGCCATCGAGGCCGGCGGGAATCGCCACGCCGGCGGCATCGAGCAGCGTCGGGGCAATATCGATGTTGGCCACGATGGCCGGGATCGTCCGGCCGGCGGGGATCATGGACGGACATTGGGCCATGAGCGGAACTCGCATCGACCATTCGTAGGCGGTGCGTTTGTCGATCAGGCCGTGCTCGCCAAAACCGAAGCCATTGTCGCCCATGTAAACGACCAGCGTATCGTCATACTGACCCCGCGCACGCAGCTCGGCAAGCACGCGGCCGACGCTGTCGTCCACGGCCAGGAGCGTCTCGCAATAACGTTGGTAGTAATGCTGCACGTCGAGGTCGGAGTGGTAGGCGAAATCGATCCCGTGCCAGGAATTGCGCTGATTTTGGACCCACATCGGCGCGTGCTCGTGTTTGAGCCGCGAGGCGGGAATCGGCATGGGCTTGTCCTTATAGCGCCCCGCGTGGCGATCAGCGGGCACGAACAGGCCATGTGCCGCCTTATGCGAGAGATAGAGGAAGAAGGGCTGGTCCTTCGGGATTTCGCGCATCCATCCCAGCGCATAGTCGGTGAGCTCGTCGGTGATGTAGCCTTTCTGCGGCACCTCCACGCCATCGACGTTGAGCCGCCTGGTCGGAACAGATTTTCCCTTTCCGCTGCCCGGCGTGCCACGGCGATCGGGCCAGTAGTCGCCCTGGCCATTGAAGCTCACCCACCGGTCGAAGCCGCGCTGCGGGCTGGCGCTGTCACCGCCCATGTGCCACTTGCCAAAAAACCCCGTGCGGTATCCCGCCTGCTGCAACACCTGCGGAAAAAACAGGAGGTCGGCTCGCACGGGATTATTGTTGTCCACCACGCCATGGCGATGGGCGTAGAGCCCGGTGAGGATGCTGGCGCGGCTCGGCGAGCACAGGGCCGTCGTGACAAAGGCGTTTTGCAAATGAGCGCCGTGCTGCGCGAGCGAGTCGAGATTGGGCGTCTCGAGGAACGGATGGCCCATGAATCCCATCGCATCGAAGCGATGATCGTCGGTGAGGACGAAAACGATGTTGCGGGGTTTCGCGGGGGCGGCGGAGGAGGGCAACGCGGTGGCAAGGGCACCGAGCAGCGAGAAGGCGAAGAGGCAGCGTGAAAAGCGCATGGAAGGGGAAGGCGGGAAGCGGAGGTTGGAAACCGTCAAAAGGTTCAATGATTTACTGATAGGAAGCCCGATTTTGATGAACGAGGCTGCCGCGGTAATCAGCCAAATCCTCGTCCGTCCCCGGAATCGGGTGATAGCGCATCGGGCAATCCGTCCTGCCACGCCGTGGCGCCCTGCGGCCGGAAGCGCACTTGCGCCGGCTTGTCCGCCGCGCCGCCGACCGGCGACCAGTAGAGCCCGAGGCAGTGAAACGTCGCGGTCGCGAACGGCTCGTGGCTGGTGCGCGCGCGGCTTTCGCGCTCGGCACCGCGGCCCGAGAGTGCAAGCAGCAGCGCGGCGAAGGCGGCGACGAGGGTTTTCATGGCGCGCTCAGAACGTCCCCTTTACGCCGAAGCTCCAGAGCGAGCCGTATTCGATCCGCTCACGGAAGCGGGCGACGGCGGGCGTGCTCGGGCCGAAGACCTTGATGTCGTCGGGGGCGTCGCCGATGTTGCGGATGGCGGCGAAGAGCGCGAAGCGGCGCGAGAGGTTGTAT
>JANXSC010000404.1 GCA_025352845.1 Opitutaceae bacterium | reverse complement strand
GCCATGCCGCCCACAAAAGGCGCGAAGGGCGGCAAAGCCGCCGGCAAAAAAGCCGCGCCCGCGAAAAAACTCCTCGTCGAGCCCACCGACCGCGTGCTCGTGCAGCGCGGCTTCGTGCCGTTCGATCCGCGCAAGCGGCTCTACGCGGCATCGGTCGGCACGCCCGCCGGCGTGCACTACGCGTATGATTTCGAGAGCGGCACGGTGCTGCGCGCGTGGCGCGGATCGTTTATCGACACCTACGCGATGTGGGAAAACCGCGGCAACGATCAGACCGCCGTCGCCAACGGCCCCGCCCTCACCTTCCACGCCAGGCCCACGATCGCGTTGATCGAAAGCGCGGCGACTGGCGACTGGCCCGAGCAGCCCGACGCGCTCTGGAGTTCGCGCGGTTACTCACTCGAGGCCGACGGCACGCCCGTCTTCCTCGGCAAACTCGCCGACATCGAGGTGCGCGATCGCATCGCGGCGCAGGCCGACGGCAAGGGCCTAACGCGCACGCTGGAGCTGAAGGGCAAACTGCCCTCGTGGTCCACGTGGGTGCTCCTCGCCGAGTCCACGTCCATCACGCCGCAACCCGGCGGCAAGGGCTGGATCATCGGCGGCCGCGAGTGGTTCATCGACTGGCCCGCCGATGCCGCGCAGAAGCCGATCATCCGGCACGTAAATGGCAAACAGCAGCTCGCCGTCGCGCTCACCGCCGCGAACCTCGAGAAGCCCATCACATATTCCATCGTCTGGTGAATTTCCCCATGAAACGTCTTTCTCTTCTGCCGCTTTCCCTCGCCGCCGCCGCTGCGTTTGCCGCCGAGCCGGTGGTGCGCGTCAACAATCCCTCCTCGGCCGAGCGTTTCGCGAAACCCTCCGACGCACTCACCGCGCGCGAGGATATTTATTGGAAGCGCACGCCGCTCCCGATCCCGGACAATGTCGTGCTCGAAGGCAGCGGCATCGTGCCCGTCGCCGGCAAACGCCTGCTCGTCACCACGCGCCGCGGCGAAATCTGGTGGGTGGACGGCGCCTACGACGCGAACCCGAAACCAAAATTCACGCTCTTCGCGTCCGGCCTGCACGAGCCGCTCGGCATCATCGCCGCGCCCGCACCGGGCAAGGGTTACTACGTCGCGCAGCGTCAGGAGCTAACGCACATCGAGGACACCGATGGCGACGGCCGCGCGGATCTTTTTGAGACAGTCGCGAAGCTCCCGATCTCCGGCAGTTACCACGAATATGCCTTCGGCCCCGTGCTCGCGCCCAATGGAAATTTTCGCGTCACGCTGAACGTCGCCTTCGGCGGCGCCACGCAGGCCCCCGCCCCGTGGCGCGGCTGGATGGTCGAGATCACCCCCGACGGACAGATGACGCCCATCGCGGCGGGCCTGCGCTCGCCGTGCGGTTTCGTCGTCACCTCAAAGGGCGCGTGGTTTTACTCTGAAAATCAGGGCGAGTGGGTCGGCTCCGGGCGGCTCACGCACGTGGAGCCAGGCGACTTCGGCGGCCATCCCGCGGGTCTCGCGTGGAGCCGCTCGCCCGGCTCGACGGTGAAACTCCGCGCGGAGGATATCAAAGATTTCGAGGAGCCGATGTTTGACGTGGCGAAAAAAGTCCCCGGCTTAAAACCGCCCGCCGTGTGGCTGCCGCACACCGTGCTCGGCATTTCCAACTCCGGCACGATCGAGGATCTCACGGGCGGGAAATTCGGGCCGTTTGCCGGTCAGCTCTTCACCGCCGATCAAGGCCAGAGCAAAATCTCGCGCATCGCGCTTGAGCAGGTCGACGGTGTGTGGCAGGGCATGGCGATCGCGTTTCGCGAGGGCTTCGAAAGCGGCATCCTGCGCATCGCACACGGCGAAGATGGCGTGATGTTCGCCGGCGAATCCGCGCGCGGCTGGGGCTCCGTCGGCCCCGCGCAGCAGGGCCTCGAGCGGCTCGAGTGGACCGGGAAGACGCCGTTTGAAATCAAGGAAGTGCGCGCGCAGGCGGATGGTTTCACGCTCCACTTCACGACGCCCGTCGATCGCGCCACCGCGGAAAATCCCGCGAACTACGCCATCGCCGGCTTCACCTATCTCTATCACCGAGCCTACGGCAGCGCGCCCGTCAATCGGCTCGCGTGTCCCGTGCGCAAGATCGTGGTCGCGGCCGACGGCCTCAGCGCGCGGCTCGCCGTCGGGTGTCTGCGCGAAGGTTACATTCACGAAATCAAGATTCCCGGTCTGCGCGCCGCGGGCGGCACCGAGGCGGCGCTGCACCCGACGGCGTTCTACACGATGAACCGCATCCCGCGCACCGACCGCATCGTGCCGCTCGATCCGAAAGACGCCGAGCTGTGCGTGCCGCCGACCGTCGCCGCCGATCTCGGCCACACGGCCAAGCATCCGATCAAGGTGCCGACTGACTGGACCAGCGACGAGGGCGACAAACAGATTCTCCTCGGCACCCAACCCGGCATGAAATTCGACACCGAGCTCATCACGGTGAAGGCCGGCGCGCGCGTGCGCCTCGTGTTCAAAAATTCCGACGACATGCTGCACAACTTCGTCCTCACCGCCCCCGGCCGCGGCCAGGCGATGGGGGAAGCCGCGATGGCGCTCGGCGTCGAGGGCGCGGCGAAACACTACGTGCCCGACTCCGCCGACGTGCTCGTGCACACCGGCCTCACGCTCCCCGAGACGAGCGACACGATCTTCTTCACCGCGCCCACGAAGCCCGGTGACTACGATTACGTCTGCACGTTCCCCGGTCACTCGGTGCTGATGAAGGGCATCCTGCGGGTGACGGCGGAATAGAAAGCCGCCTTGCCATCTCCTTACTCCTTACCTTTGAGTAAGGAAATGGAAACCACCGTCACCAGCAAAGGCCAGCTCACCCTGCCCCGGGAGGTGCGCCACGCCCTCGGCATCGACGCCGGCACCGTGCTTGACGTCGAGCTCGGCAGCCGGGGCAGCGTCGTGCTCCGCAAGAAACCAACGCCCGGTTTCTTCAACCAGTTCGTCGCCCTCAAGGCCGCCGCTGCTCCCTATCCCAGCGGCGACGAGGCCCGCGAGGCCCTTCGCGTCGCCGATGATCCGGCGCCCTACGGTGACGCTCCTGCCGCCCGCGCCGCCGCGAAACGCCGCCGCAAGGCCTGAGTCATGGCCGTCGCGCTCGATTCCAACATCCTCATCGACGTGCTCGGGCCGTCCACCATGCACACGCCGCACGCCGTCGAGGCCCTCAACACCGCACTCACCCGCGGCGCGCTCATCATTTGCCCCATCGTCGCCGCCGAAACCTCGCTGTATTTCACCACCGCGGACGAGGCGGAGCACACGCTCAAGCGCATGCAGGTCCGCCTTTCGCCCTTTGGGTGGCGTGACCTGCACCTCGCAGGCCGGATCTTCCTCGAATACCGCAAACTCGCGCCGAAGCCGCGGCACCGCGTCGTCGCCGATTTTCTCGTCGCCGCGCACGCGTTCTATCATGCTGACGAACTCATCACACGCGATCGCGGTTTCTACCGAAACTACTTTCCGAAACTGAAAATCACCCATGTCGGTCCGCCAAACTTAACGCCGTGAGCGAACCGCTTCCTCCCCTCCCCGCCGAGCCGCGCCCCGGGCGCTACCGGCACTACAAGGGCAACGAGTATCTCGTGCTCGGGCTGGCGCGGCACTCGGAGACGCTGGAGCCGCTCGTCGTCTACCAACCGCTCTACGGCGAACGCGCGCTCTGGGTGCGGCCGGCGGCGATGTTCGTCGAGACGGTGGAGGTCGCGAGGAAGCGCGTGCCGCGATTTTCGTTTGTCGCGGTCGAGTGAGGCGCTCAAACGGTGGCTACCCGTGCGGTCATTGCACTTCTTGTCCGGCGGGGATCTTTCGCCACCGTAACCTTACTCCACTTCATGAAAAACTTTCCATGGTTCCTCCGCTTTGCGTTAGCGGCTGCATTTCTGTTTTCCATCGGCGCGCGGGCTCAGGTCACGTCCACGACCGGCGCGATCGAGGGCCGCGTGCAAAACGCCGTCACCGGCGATCGGCTCAACCACGCCCGCGTCTCGATCAAGGGCACCAACTTCGTCACGCTCACCGATGAGGACGGCACGTTTCGCCTGAGCGGCTTGCCCGCCGGTGCGGTCACGCTGCGCGTGTTTTTCACCGGCCTCGACGAAAAGGAAATCCCGCTGACCGTCGCCGCGGGCCAGACTTCGCAACAAGACATCAACCTCTCGAGCGCGCGCCGCTATGGCAACGCCGGCGACACGGTGAAACTCGACGCGTTCGTCGTGCAATCCACCAAGGAAACCAACGCCGCCGCCATCGCCGTCAACGAACAGCGGATGGCGCTCGGCCAGAAGAGCGTCATCTCCGCGGATCAGTTCGGCACGATCCCTGATTCGAATCCGGGCGAGCTCATGAAGTGGCTGCCCGGCGTGAGCGTGGAGTATTTTGCCAACAACATCGTCGGCGTCAGTGTGCGCGGCCTCGACGCCGTCAACACCGAGATCCGTTTCGACGGCATGCCGCAGGCCTCCGCGTCCACCGCCACCCTCGGCACCGGCAACCGCGATCGGAATTTCGAGATGATGGGCGCCTCCTCCGCCGACATCTCCCGCGTCGAGATCCGCCTGCTCCGCACGCCCGAGGACAGCTCCAACGCCATCGGCGGCTCCATCAATATGGTGCGCCGCTCCGCCTTCGAGGCCTCCCGGCGCCAGTTCACCTACAACGCGCTCTTCACGACCGACCACGAATCGTTCGCGCTCGGCTCGCGCGCCGGCATCCGCGACACCCGCATCCCCGGCTGGCGCCCGAACGTGAAACTCACCTGGACCGATCCCGTTTCGAAGACGTTTGGCTACGCCGTCACCGTGAATCACAACGACGTGCTCGGCCGCGTGCACTGGTCGTTTCCCTCGGTGAGCTTCGGCACCGCCGATCAAGCCGCCGCCGCGAAGGCGCGCGTCGCCGCCGGCAAACCGCTCACCACCGTGAGCGTCCTCAACCCGCAGCCGACGACGGAAGGCCTGCACGACAATCCGAAGCAGGACGTCACCGACGCCGCCTCGGTGAAACTCGACTGGCGCCCCACGCGCGAACTCAAGGTCGGCTACTCGCTCAGCGGCAGCCGCTATCAGGAGCGCGCCGGCGACGACATTCGTTTTACGTGGAACACCGGCACCCAGAGCACCGCCGTCACCCCCGCTGTGCTCGACGCTCCGCTCGGCGCACCCGGCACCAACGATCAGCGCAACGTCTACGGCAACCTCGGCACCGGCTCCATCCGCTACGATTTGCGCGAGGCGTGGCGCAATGGCGTGAAAAGCACGTTCACCAACGCCATCGACTCCGAGTGGCGCCACCGCGACTGGATCGTCAACGCCGCCGCGTCCCTTTCGATGGCGCGCCACGTTTTCCACGACACCGACGACGGCTTCTTCAGCAGCAACACGCTCACCGGCAGCACGCTCCCGCTCACCGGCATCGGCACTGGCACCGCGTCGCGCCAGCTCATCACCCTCAACCTCCTCGACAACGGCTCCAAGTTCAACGCCCACACGATCAACTCCTACGCCTACACCGCCGCCGTCGGCTCGACCCCGGCCGTCGCCGGCCCCGAGATCAACTGGCAGGATCCCGCCACGATGACGATCGGCGGCGCGGTGTCGCGCCCCAGCCAGACCACCGAAACCGTCGGCGCGCTCCGCCTCCGCTTGAAACGCAATTTCTCGCTCGCGGGCAATCCGTTTGCCGTGCGCCTGGGCTACGATTACGACGAGCTGTTTCGCAACGTGCAGCGTTACGACGCGAAGGCGTGGACCTTTGTCGGAGCCGATCACCTCGCCGGAACCGCCGACGACAACGCCGGCCAGATCGCCGCCGTCAACGTCCTGCCCGAGCGCGACACCTACTACGATTTTCCCGCGGTCACGCGCGTGAGCATGCGCCGGCTCTACGCGCTCTACCTCGATCATCCGGACTGGTTCCAGTATCGCGACGCCGACTCCTACCGCTTCTCGGCCACCGATCCCTATGAAGTCAACGAGCGCACCCACGCCCCGTGGCTGGAATTCAGCGGCGCGTTTTTTAGCAACCGCCTCACCTACTCCGGCGGCGTGCGCTACGAGAAAGCCGAGGCGACCGGTCTTGGCAGCCTCGACCGCGGCTCGCGTTACGTCACGAGCCAGGGCCTCGTCGATCAGACACTCGCGGGCAACATGGTCCGCTACGTCCGCAAGGGCGCGCACGGCAAGGGCGGCAACGAGGGCTACTTCCCCAGCCTGCAGCTCAACTACCACCTCCGCGAAAACCTTATTCTCCGCGTAGGCTGGGCGAAGACCCAGGCGCGAAACCGCTTCGGTCGCGCGATCATTCCGACCACCTCCTTCGACTACAATCCCGTCACGAGCGGCACCTACGCCGGCATCGCCCTCGGCTCCCTCAATCGCCCCAATCCTGCCCTGAAGCCATGGACCGCGAACAACTACGAGACCCACCTCGAATACTACACCGCGCAGGGCGGCGTCATCAGCCTCGGCGGTTTCGTGAAGGACATCAAAAACGTGCAGGTCCAGCAGCTCACGTTGCTCGACACGCCCGAAAAACTCGCCGCACTCGACCTCGAGCCGTCGTTCCAAAATTTCCAGGCCACCACCTGGCTCAACCAAGGCATCGGCCAGATCAACGGCGAGGAAGTCTCCGTGCGCCAGCCGCTCGACCGGTGGCTCCCAGACTTCGCGCGCGGCCTAAACTTCACCGGCAGCTTCAACCACAATCACCTCGCGCGTTTCAACTACGCCAACGGCAACATCGGCGGCGATTTTCAGAATTACTACGAAAACCAGCTCAAGACGTCCTTCGGCTATCGTCGCGGAAAAATCGGCGGCAACATCGGCGTGATTCGCAACGGCCGCGTCTACCGCCAGCGCAGCGACATCGTCGCCTCCGCCACGAATCCATCGATCCGCGGCGACTTGTTTTTCCCGCCCTACACGACGGTGGATTTTAGTGCGGAATACAGCGTCACGCGCTGGGCCAAACTCTTCTTCTCCGGCCGCAACGTCACGAACGCGCAAAAAACCCGCTGGCGCACGGTCGATGGCGCGCCGGATTGGAGCCGCTTTGCAATCGCCAACAACCTCGGCTTCACGTTCACGACCGGCGTGACGGGATCGTTCTGAGGCGGGCCGGGCGCTTCCCGCGCGGCCTTTCCTGTTTCCCATTCGTAGCGGTG
Source organism: Opitutaceae bacterium (assembly GCA_025352845.1). Lineage (GTDB taxonomy): Bacteria > Verrucomicrobiota > Verrucomicrobiia > Opitutales > Opitutaceae > ER46. The sequence goes on along the minus strand of JANXSC010000404.1, from coordinate 2,886 downwards.
CGCGATGCGCCCGGCCCACCTGTTTTCTGTCATTGCGGGAAGCGCAGCGACGAAGCAATTCCTCTGCCTTCCGCTGATGCGCGTCCTCCTCGCCTTCGACAAATTCAAGGATTCCCTCACCGCCCCCGCCGCGTGCGAAGCGGCCGCTCGCGCGCTGCGCGCAACGCACCCCGCGTGGTCGCTCGATCTCTGTCCGCTCGCCGACGGCGGCGAGGGCTTCTGCGAGATCCTCACCCGCGCGGCGGGCGGCGTGGTTGAAAGCCACACGGTCACCGGTCCGCGCGGCGCACCCACCGCAGCCACGCTCGGTTTCGTCGCGCTCGAAAAAATTCCCGCCGCCGCCCGCGCGCTGCTGGGAATCGAAAATCCAAAATCGAAAATCCAAAATTCCGCCGCCCGCGTTGCCATCATCGAGATGGCCTCCGCCTCGGGCCTCGCCCTCCTCGCCCAAGATCATCGCGATCCGTGGCAGACCAGCACCACCGGCACCGGTGAACTGATGCGCCTCGCCGGGGCACGCGGCGTCGCGGCGATTCTCCTCGGCGTCGGCGGCTGCGCGACGCACGACCTCGGGCTCGGCGCGCTCGCGGCGCTCGGGTTGAAATTCGAGGATTGCGGCGGCTCCGCGATCGTCCCGCCGATTCCGGCGCTATGGCCCGGGGTGGTGCGCGTGTCCGGTGCGGTGCCGCCGCTCCCACCCGTGCGGATCGCGTGCGACGTGAACAATCCCCTCACCGGCCCGCGCGGCGCCGCCGCGACTTACGGTCCGCAAAAAGGCCTGCGCGCGGCCGACCTCACGCGCCTCGATTCGGAAAGCGCACGCCTCGCCACTTTGCTCTGCGCGCACAGCGGGAAGCCCGCCGCGCTCATGGACACGCCTGGTGCCGGGGCCGCCGGCGGAATTTCCTTCGGCCTCATGGTCGCCGCCGGGGCGCACCTCGTGCCCGGGACCGACCTCGTTTCCGCGTGGCTCGACGTCGAAGCCAAACTCGCTGCCGCTGACCTCGTGATCACAGGCGAGGGACGGTTCGACGACAGCTCGCTCCAGGGCAAGGGCCCCGGCGCGATTGCGGCGCGCGCGCTGGCGCTCGGAAAGAAAGTCCACGTCTTCGCCGGTCGGGCCACCGTCGCGCATCCGCCGGCGAACCTCGCGCTCCACTCGATCACGCCGGTGGGCGTGCCGCTCGATCGCGCGTTGCGCGAGACGGCCGAGTTTCTCGAAAAATCGGTGCGGCAGTATCTGAGCTGATCTGTTTTCAAACGAGGCGGCACGCCTCGCCCACGTGAGCGTGGCTGCGGCGCCTCGCTTCAGGGAAAACGTGCGCATAAGTTTTCGCCAAAACAGCTCGACCGTGCCGGCGGCTCGCTGCATTTCTCGCGGCCATGTCCGGCGTCCCCCGCGCTTTGCCGCTTCCGCGTTTCTTCTCGCTGCTCATGCCCGTGCTCAGCCTGCTTGGCTGTAGCGCGAGCCAGCCGCCGGCACCCGCGCCGTTCAAGACGCCCGTCGTTTCCACGCCCACACCGCCACGCTCCCCCGAAATCGTTGTCGCCCCAACCCTGAAGGGCGTGATGCTCGGGATCGATGTGCTCGAGGCCGAGGGCTTCAGCGTCGTGAAGGGCAAGCGCCTCGGGCTCCTCACGCATCCGGCGGGCGTGAATCGCCACGGCGTCCCGACCATCGATGTCCTGCGCAAAGGGCCGGGCGTGAAGCTTGTCGCGCTCTTCGGCGTCGAGCACGGGATCAACAACGAGTTTCCCGCGGGGAAAAATTACGCGAGCTACACCGACAAGCGCACGGGCCTTAAGGTTCACTCGCTCTACGACGGCAAATCGCGCAAGCCCACCAAGGAGCAGCTCAAAGACCTCGACGCCCTTGTGGTCGACCTTCAGGACATCGGCACGCGGAGCTACACGTTTATCAGCGCGATGAAACTGGCGGCCGAGGCGTGTTTTGAAAACGGCAAGGAACTCATCATCCTCGACCGGCCCAATCCCCTCGGCGGCCTGAAGGTCGACGGTCCGCCGCTCGACGCCGCGCTCGCGGTCAACAACTACGTTGGCGCGTTTCGCGTGCCCTACGTGCACGGCCTCACGATGGGCGAGCTCGCGCGCATGGCGAAGGAAGCGCCCGGCGTGCTCGCGATCCCTGAGACCGTGCGTGTCAGGGGCCAGCTCACCATCGTGCCGATGCGCGGGTGGACGCGGGCGATGCGCTGGTCGGAGACCGGGCTCACGTGGGTCGCGACCTCGCCGCACGTGCAGGATTTCGCCGCGGTGCAAGGCTACCCGATGACCGGCCTCGGTTGCGAGTCGCCGAGCGGTTTCCGTCATGGCGTCGGCGATCAGTATGCGTTTCGCGGGCTCTCGCACATGACCGCAAAAATCGACGCCTATGAAAAGGAGCTGCGCGCGCTCAAGCTGCCCGGTATTCAATTCCGCCGCGTGAGCGCGCCGAATGCCCGCACCGGCCAGCCCTCGATCGGGCTCTTCATCGAAATCTCCGATTGGGACGAGTGGCGGCCGGCCGAGTTGAATTTCTGGCTGCTCAAGCTCACCTGCAAACTCGAGGGCAAGAATCCGTTCACCGCCGCCAAGGTGAACGACAAGGTGATTTTCGTGAAGCTGCTGGGCTCGTCCGCCTTCGCCGCCGACCTCGTCGCGAAGGGCGCGACGATCGATGTCGAAGGCTGGCTGCGCACGTGGCGGGCGCAGGCCAAGGTCTATCAGGAGCAGAGCAAAAAATATTGGATCTACCGCTGAGCGGCGCGTGGCGATTGGTTTGATGCAGGCGGGGTGTAACAGAAAGTGAGGTCAGCCGGTGCCTGCGGTGGCACGGGCGTCCCGCCCGTGGGCTGAAAACCACGGGCAAGATGCCCGTGCCACTCC
>JANXSC010000159.1 GCA_025352845.1 Opitutaceae bacterium | reverse complement strand
TTCGGCGCGGGGAAGAGGATGTCGTAGGTCTGCCATTCACCGGCGTTGCGCGTGGCGTTCACCAGCGGTGGCGTCTGGCCGTAAACCGCACCGGCCATGCCGTCGGCGTAAGTGGGATTGTTGGTGCAATCGAGAATCTGCACCTCGTAGCGATCCATGAAGAACACGCCGGCGTTCCCCTTTTTTTGGGAATTACCGTAGGTCTTCGGGTCGCTCTTCCACTCGATATGGAACTGGCAGCTCGCGTAGCTTTCCTTCGACCACACGTCGCCGCCGTCGACGATCAGCTCGCCGTTTTCGATTTTCCACGGGCAAGGCTTGCCGTCTTTGCCGGCGAACTTGTCGGTGTTCTTCCCATCGAAGATCACGAGCGCATCGGCAGGAGCGGCGCCGGGTTTGTCGCCGGGCTTCACCGCACCGGGGCTCGGGCGGTCGAGATCGTGGACCTTCCACGGGCTGCCGAGGAAAATCGGCGGAGTGTCGGTGTAGCCGAGGGGATAGGGCTTCCCGTCTTTTTCATCGGCGCGCGCGAAAACGGCCAAGGAAACGGCGAGGAGGGCGAGGGTGGATTTTTTCATGGGGAGAGGAAACCGGGCGGGTGGATTTTATTTTTCCGACAAGACAGACGCGCGAAACTCGCAATCCGAACGCGCCGCCGCGAGCCCGAAGTGCGTTGGAGGTTTTCCGACTGAGGCGAGACGCCTCAGCCACGTTGGCACCGCTCAGACCTGCTCCGGCCACACGCCGTGGCAGCGATACTTTGCCCAGAGCGGCGCGGTCTTGTCGTTTTTCCGAAACGCGATTGCGGCGATGCCCACGATCACGCCGCCCGCGCGCTCGATCAATTCCACCGCCGCGCGCGCGGTCGCACCGGTTTCGATCCATTCGTCAGTGAGCAGCACGCACGTGCCGGCAGGCCACGGATCGGCACGCAGCTCGAAACTCTTTTCCACGCCGGAGTAGTCCTTAAAACTCACGCGCTCGTTCTTCACCGGGAGCTTGCCGCCCTTGCGCACGGGGACGAAGCCCACGCCGAGCCGCAGCGCGATCGCCGTGCCGACAATGAAGCCGAGCGCATCGGTGCCGACCACGCGCTCCACCCTTTCGTTTTTCCACGGCGCAATCAAATCCTCAACGAGCGCCGCAAACGCCGCCGGTTCCGCGAAGATCGGGGTCACGTCGCTCCGCTTGTAGTGCAGCTTGCTCCGGTCGATGAGACGCAAATAGTCCACACCATACCTTCGCCGCCGCCGCGCGCGCGAGGCAACGCCAACTTTCACGCATGGGCTCCCGCCGCCAAGTCATCATCGATCAAGACCCCCTCGGTCCCGCCACGACGAATCTCCAATCCGTCGCGTTGCTGCTCAACGCACCCGACGTCGATGTGCGCGCGATCGGCGTTGTGACCGGCGACCACTGGCGCGACCAGCAGGTGCGCCACGCCCTGCGGCTCCTCGAAATCATGGGCCGCACCGATGTGCCGGTTTTCCCCGGCGCCGAGATGCCGCTCGTGAGCACACCCGCCACCACCGCCGCATGGGAGAAACAACACGGCCAACTTATCTACAACGGCGCCTGGGATCTCGCGCGGCCCGGCAAGTGGGCCGACCCGCGCCACACGCCCGATCTCCCCGAGGGCAATCCCACCACACGACCCGCGAGCGAAGCCGCCGCATCGGCTTACGTGCGGCTCGCGCGCGCGCACCCCGGCGAGATTTCGCTCTGGTGCGCCGGCCCGCTCACCAACCTCGCGCTCGCCTGCCGGCTCGACCCGGAATTTCCCACGCTTGTGCGCGAGCTGCATTTCATGGGCGGCGCCTTCGCACCCGCCGGTGGCGACCGCGAATTCGCCCACACCCCGCGGCGCGAGTTCAACCTCCGCTTCGATCCCGAGGCGGCGCGCATCGTCTTCCACGCCGCGTGGCCGCGCGTCACGTGTTCGCCCATCGACGTGTCGAACCACACGCGCGCCACGCCGGAACGGTTCGCCGCGATCGCCCGGGCCGGCACGCCGCTCGCCCGCTACCTCGACCAATTCGGCCACCGCCACCGCCCGATGTGGGACGAAGTCGCCGCCGCCACGTGGATCGACGAATCGCTCGTCACGCGCTGCGAGGAACTCTACCTCGACATCGATCTCGATCGCGGCGCGACGCTCGGCGACACGCTGAGCTGGAAACCCGGCTCCGAACCCGGCGCCGGCGAACGCCGCGCCCGCGTGCAATGCGCGCTCGACGACGCGCGCTTCTACGAGCTTTTCGTGCAGCTTTGCTCACGGTGATTTTTTCATTTTCAATATGAACCGCCAAACTTTCTCCGGTCTCGACGCCGTCTGCCTGCTGCTCGCCTCGCCGCTCCTCTCCGCGGCTGAACCTGTGAGCGCCGATCTCATCATCACGCACGCCCACGTCGTGACAATGAACGACGCGCGCGAGGTTTTCGAGGATGGCGTCGTGGTCATTCAGGGTTCGCGGATCGTTGCGGTCGGGCCGGCGTCGGCCTCGGCCGGTTTTACGGCGAAGAAAACCATCGATGCCCGCGGCGGGCTCGTGCTGCCCGGCATGATCAACACGCACACGCACGCCTCGATGACTGTCTTCCGCGGGCTGGGCGACGATGTGCCAGACCGGTTGCGCAAGCTCATCTTCCCGCTTGAGAAGGCGCTCATTGATCGCGAGCTCGTTTATTGGGGCGGCCTCCACGGCATGATCGAAATGATCGAGGGTGGCGTCACGACGTTCGTGGACATGTATTATTTCGAGGACGAGGTCGCCCGCGCCGCGAAAAAAATCGGCCTGCGTGGCGTGCTCGGCGAGACGGTCGTCAACTTTCCCGCGCCCGACGCACCCGAGCCCTATGGCGGCATCGCCTACGCGAAAAAATTCGCCGCCGCCTACCGCGACGATCCGCTCATCACGCCCGCGCTCGCACCGCACGCGCCCTACTCGCTCGACGCCGACCACCTGCGGCTCATCGCGCACGAATCGGAAGTGCTCGGGCTGCCCGTGCTCATGCACGTCGCCGAGATGCCCGCCGAGATCGCGACGTTGCGGCAGGAGCACAACATGACGCCGGTCGAGTATCTCGACTCACTCGGGTTGCTCAATCGCCGGCTCGTGGCCGCGCATTGCATCTTCGTCACTGACTCGGACATCGCGCTGCTGAAGGCGCGCGACGTCGGCGTCGCGCATAACGTCGTCGCCAACATCAAATCCGCGAAGGGCATCGCGCCCGTCGTGAAGATGTTGGCGGCCGGCCTGCGGCTCGGCCTCGGCACCGACGGCCCGATGAGCGGTAACACCCTCGATGTGATCGGCCAGCTCGGCTACGTCGCTAAACTTCAGAAGCTCGACCAAAAGGATCCGACCGTCATGCCCGCGCTCCACGTCGTCGAGCTGGCTACGCGCGGCGGAGCCCGTGCCATTCACCGCGAGGCCGACCTCGGCTCGCTCGAAGCCGGCAAACTCGCCGACGTGATCATCATCGACGCCGACGCCACCGCGCTCGTCCCGCTCTACGATCCCTACGCTGCGCTCACCTACGGCGCGAGCGGCAAGGATGTGCGCACCTCGATCATCCACGGCCGCGTGGTGATGGAGGATCGGAGAATTACGACTGTAAACGTCGCCGAAGTCCGCGCCCGCATGCGCGCCATCGGCGCGCGCATCAAGGCCTCGATTGCGGCCGGGAAAAAGTAGCGGTGTGGCCGGCGGCAAGTTGCCCGGCACACGCATTGCTTTCCGGTGACTAGGCCTTTTCATTTCCTCCGCACCATGCCCATGAACAAACCTGTATTGCTCCTCGCCTCTGTCGTCCTGACCACGACCGCCGTCGCCCAGAATCGCGTCGCAATCACCAACTCTGCACCCACACAGATGGAGGCGCTCACCGTTACCGGCTCGAATCTCCGCATCGGCGAGTCCGCCGGCACGGCCAACCTCCGCGTGCTCACGCCCGCCGAGATCGAGGCCTCGGGCCAGACCAACCTCGCGAGCCTCCTGCGCAAAATTCCCGAGATCGGCGCGCAGGGTTTCGCGGAAAATCGCGTCAACACCTCGTCGCCCGGTTCAGCCGCCGTCTCGATGCGCGGCCTCGGCGTCAATTCCACGCTCGTGCTCATCAACGGCCGCCGCGTCACGCTCGCGCCGCTCGGCCAGGGCGGCAGCGCCGCGGGCCTCGGCACCGAGCAGTTTGTGGACATGAACATGATTCCCGTCGCCGCCATCGCGCGCATCGAGGTGCTGAAGGACGGCGCGTCCGCCGTCTATGGCGCCGATGCCGTCGCGGGCGTGGTGAACATCATCCTGAAAAAAGATCTCACCGAAGGATCGCTCTCCGTGAGCTACGGCGACTACACGGGCGGCATCAACGCGCCCATCGTGCGGGGCTCGTTTTTCACCGGCACCAAGGAGGGCAAGACCTCGCTCTCGATCATCGGCGATTGGTATCGCCGCAGTGAGTTTAAGTTTGCCGAGCTCCCGCAGCCCGTGAAGCGCCAACTCCTCCTCGCGAGCAACACGCCCGGCTCCTTCGTCGTGCCCGTCGGCGCCACCGACCCGATCACGGGGCTGGTGATTCCCGCCGGCACCGCCGCGGCCGCGCGCACGTTCACCAGTGATCGCGCCGCGCCGGGACCGAACGCGACCTTCACGCGCCAGCTCCAGACCCAAAACACTTTCGACGCCAACGCCGCCATCCGCCCGCAATCCGAGGCGGACCGCAAGGGCCTCGTCGTGACGATGCGCCACGAAATTTCGAGCGACCTCTCCGGTTTCCTCGAGTTCGGCTGGCAGAAAAACAAAAACGTCGAGGGCCTCTCCCCTGCGCCGATCTCCACGCTCAACACGATCACGCTGCCGGCGAACAATCCGTTCAACCCCTTCGGCGTCGCGCTCACGTCGAACGCCACGCAGACGATGTTTTTCCGCTTCCTCGAAATCGGCGATCGCCTCACGACGACGCGCAACAAGATGGAGCGCCTCGTCGGCGGGCTCGAAGGCAAGCTCTCCAAGGGCTGGACGTGGGACGCGTCCACGACCTGGAACAAGGAGACCTCGCACCTCGACCTGAAAAATTTCCCCGCGCAGGACAAGGTCAACGCCGCCCTCGCCGACACCAACCGCGCCACCGCGCTCAACCTCTTCGCCAACGGCACGACGATCCGCAACAACCCCACGACGCTCGCGAATCTCGACAGTGGCGTCACGCGCGATGCGAAGACCGAGTTGCTCGCCTTCGATGGGCGCACCACCGGCTCCGCCTACACACTGCCCGCCGGCAACGTCGCCGTCGCGATCGGCGGACAGTGGCGCGAGGAAAAGTTCAACGACGCCCGCACGCAGATCCAATTGCTCAACCAGGGCGCGCCCGTCATCCCCGCCGGCGGCAAGCGCCGCGTGAGCGCCGCCTACGTCGAGGCCTCCGTGCCACTCACCTCGGCCGCACAAAAAATCCCGGCGTTCCACGCACTCGAGCTCAACGCCGCCGCACGCGTCGAGTCGTTCTCCGACGATGGCGTCGGTCACACCACCGTGCCCCGCGTCGGCCTCCGCTGGCAGCCCGTCGCCAAGGAGATTACGTTCCGCGCCTCGTGGGGCCGCGGCTTCCGCGCGCCCGCGCTCGCCGAACTCTACCTGCCGCAGACGACCAACATCGTCTTCAACATCGTCGATCCCGCGCGCGCCGGAAAGCCCGGCTCCAACGCCAACGACACGATCACCGGCCAGCGCCTCATCCGCTCCGGCGGCAACCCGCTGCTCGCGCCGGAAAAATCCGAGTCGACGAACTTCGGCGCATTGTTCTCACCCTCCGCGATCAAGGGGCTCTCGCTCAGCGTCGATTTCTACACCGTCGAGGTGAAGAACCGCATCGGTGCCGCCGCCACGCCCGCGATCATCCTCGCGAATCCCGCGCTCTTCGGCGACGCGATCGTGCGCGCCGCGCCGACCGCGAGCGACACCGCCAACAATCTTCCCGGCGAGCTGCGCGAAATCCGCAGTGTGCTCGGCAATTTCGGCAGCACGAAGGCCACGGGCGTCGACCTCGCCGCCGAGTATCGCTTCGCACCCGGCAAGCTCGGGCGCTTCACCACGCGCGCCGCCGCGGCGTTGATCAATTCTCAGACGCTCCGCACGCGGCCCGATCTCCCGCAGGTCGAGACCGTGGGCCTCTACGAAATCCCGCGCTGGCGCGGCGACGCCTCGGTGCACTGGACGCGCGAAAAAATATCCGCCGCGGTGAACGTGAACTACGTCGGCGGTTTCCAAGACACCTCGCCGAGCCCGCTCTTCATCAAACAGCAGATCACGACCGATGTGCAGTTCGGCCACGCACTGCCGGGTGGCCTCCGCGCGACCATCGGCGTGAACAACGTCTTCGATCGCAATCCGCCCGCGACGACGTTCTCCACCGGCTATGCCGAGCGCGTGAACAATTTTCTCCCGCGCTTCGCGTATCTGGAGCTGACGAAGAAGTTCTAAGCAACCGTTGTTTCCGTAGGGCCTGAGCTTGCTCAGGCCTGATTGCTCCGCCGCCGCGGCCTGACCAAGGTCCGGCCCTACGGTCCAAACAAAAAGCCGGGCGTAAAACGCCCGGCTTTTTCATCCCGAGAAACTCAAGCGCCTCAGAGACTCCAGCGCCCCTCGATAAAGATGTGGCTGCCGCCGCGGCGTTCCCACCGCGGCTCGATCCAGACGCGCTGGCCGCGCGGCGGCATTTCGTAGTGCCCCGCGATCCACACGTGCCGGCCACCGCGCCACAACCAGTAGCCACTAATCCAAACGTAGTCGCGGCCGGGCCGCGCGTAGATGATTTCCTGGCGCAGCGGCGGCGGCGCGGACGCGAC
>JANXSC010000322.1 GCA_025352845.1 Opitutaceae bacterium | reverse complement strand
CCCTACTTCAACGAACTCTACGCGGAGTATTTCCGCACCCACAGCATCGACGGCAACATTGTCCGCGATTTCCGCTTCTCCGCCGTCTATGATCTCAAGCTGCCGTGGTTCACGCAGCAGTTCATCGCCAACGTCCAGCAGCACCAGGACAACCCCGGCCAGAAGAAACCCAAGTTCGTCGAGTATATCGATCCCGCCAGCCCCAACTGGGTCGGCACCATCAACCCCGCGATCACGCAGGCCGCGTTCCTCGCCAACCGCACGACGTTCACCGCGAATCGTTTTTACCGCCGCTACTATCTGCGCGACGGCCTCGGCTCCGATCGCACGGACGATCTCAACCCGATCCCCGGCCAGTCCGTCCTCTACCCCGACATCGCCGGCCGCGCCGCCACCGGGCAGTTCCTCAGCCGCCGCTTCTACACGCCGTCATGGGGCGTCGGCGCCTCCGGCACCTATTTCAAGGAGCACCTCTACACGATGGTCGGCTACCGCCGCGATCACTTCAATATGCGCACCGAGCGCGGCCTCGTCCGCGCGCAGCAAGACTGGGTCGTGGATTCCATCGACGCCTTCAACACCCCGGCCGCCCGCTTCGTGCAATACAAGGTCGATGGCGCGAACTACGGCGGCGTGCTCCGGCTGAACGACATGTTCGCCTTCGGCTACAACTACGCCCAGTCGTTCCGTATCTCCGTCGGCCAGGGTGCCGCCACGTTCAATAGCGGCGAGCTTTCCAGTATCCCCGTCGGCGAGGGCACCGAACTCTCCGCGCGCATCACCCTAATCAAGGGCAAGCTCGAGATGAACGTTGTCCGCTACAAAAGTTTCACGCCCAACGCCCGCTACGGCGTTCCCGGCGTCACGACCGCGCTCCGCGACGAGTTGAACGCGATCTTCGGCGCCGCCTTCGACACCACCGCCACCGGCGACTACCAGACCACGCTCACGCGCGGCAACGAAGTGCAGATCATCGCCAACCCCACGCGCAACTGGCGCTTCACCGCCAGCTACTCCGACAACAAGGTCGTCAACACCGACCGCGCGCCGCTGCTGAAGGCGTTTCGCGACGCCGCCAAGGCGCAGAACAAGCCGACGCCCACACTCGACGATCTGCTGGCCACGATCCCCGAGGGCGTGCCCAACCCCGGCTACACCAAGGCGCGCGGCAACCTCTTCACGCGCTACCAATTCTCCGAGGGCGCGCTCCGCGGCTTCGCGATCGGGGGCGGCGGCAACTGGCGCCTCCGCACGTATCGCGGCACCGCCGCGATCGCGACCGCCGCCTCGACGCCCACCAACCTCTACTCGCCCGCCTACACGATCTACACGGGCTACCTCAGCTACAGCAGCAAAATCTACAACCGGAGCACCAACTTCCAGCTCAACGTCGACAACGTTTTCGACAAGGAATACTACCGCTCCGCCGCCATCGGCAGCGGCTCGTGGGGCGATCCGCGGTCGTTCCGGTTCAGCGTCAGCACAGACCTCTGAGGCCGGGCCAGCGGTTCAGTTTGTTCTGTCATTGCGCGCCCGGCAAAGCCGGGCGCGGCAAGTTTGCAAGTAGGGCGGGTCTCTAACCCGCCTTCGGTAGCGAAAAAGGGCGGGTCAAAGACCTGCCCTACCCCGGAGGCACTGTATCTTCGCTGCGTAATTTTTAATCGTTTCATCCTACGCCGCGCCCAATCGCCCGCCGCTCACCTCGCCACCTCGGCGATCATCTCCTTCAGGTTCTTCGTGATCGCGGTGGCCGCTTCGGTTTCGAGGTAACTGCTGCGGGCGCGCCACGTTTCGTAGCCGCCGAGGCGATGGTGCTCGGGTGTAGGCAGGTAGCCGTTGTAGCCGTTCGCCAGCGAGATCGTGAAAAGCTGCTGCGCCGGCTTCTCGGCTTTCAGTTCCAGACCGATTTCCACAAACACTTCGCAGGGGATCGCCGTGATGGTGAGCCCGCCAATCCGGTGCGCCTGCAACTTCACGGGCACACGATCCGGGAAGGCGTCGAGGAGCACCGCCTCGCGCGCGTAGATCGCCTTGCGGTCGCTGAACTGGCCGTCCTTGTCGCGCGGCGTCGTCTCGATCACGCGGCGGGCCTGCGCAAGCTCCGACGGCGTCGCCTTGCGGACGCCGAGCGTGAGATCGCGTTCGGCGCTGGCGAGCGGCGCGTGCGCGCGCCACGCGAGTTTCTCCCACGCCCGCATCGCAGCGTCGGCCACGCTACGCGCGACGACCGCGATCTGTTCGCCGGGTGCCTTCCGCGGAGACGCGGGTGCACCGTAGTTCACGTTGTTGATGTTGCCGCTGGTGCCGTTGCTCATGAGGCCGACGAACGCCGGCTTGCCGGCGTAGCGTGCGTCGGTCGCCTGCAACCGCTCCGTCATCTCCCGCACAAACGCCGCGAAATAATCCGCCGAGATCGCCGGCGAACCGCCGACGTAGTGGAGGCTGTAGTTGGCGAGGAGCGCAAGCGGGCGGCCATCGGCTATCGCGCGCACCGCGAGGATGGAAACTTCCGGGTCCGTCGGACCCGCCGGCGCGCCGATCTTCGGATTTTGATACCCAGGATTCATCAGCGCCCGATCCGTCATCGCGCCCAGCGGATTCTCCACACTTTCGCCCGCCTTCACGAACCACCGCCGGTTGAAAACCTGCGTCGGGTCGCGGTCCGCGCCCCACGCGATCTCGGCGGGCTCGAGGTTGGCGTGCGCCGCGATGAGGCTGCGCGCGATCCGCGCCGGCAGCGCCTCGACGTAGGCGGGATCGGGTTCGCTTTGGAAAACGCCGACCATCGTCGCGCAACTGTGCGAGTGCGTCGCACTAATCAACATCTGCGATGCGGACACGCCCGTCGCCTTGGCCGCGATGGCCTTCGCCGCCTCGCACACCTCGCGCGGAATCATGCACGCATCGACGACGCACAAAATCAGTGCGCTGTGCCCGTCGTGCAGCGCGACGCTGCGCGCATGCATCGGATCGGTCACGGCACTGGCAAACGCCCCGCGCATCCCGCCGTTGATCGGTGAGGGAAATTGCGTGGGCGTGATGTTTTCCATCGCGGCCCCGGCCTGGAAAACCGGAGCGGCGGCCCGCGCGGCGGCGCAAACCACGATAAAAGCGAAAACCAAAGAGAGGGATTTCATGGGGAGGGAAGAGAAAGCGGCTACTTCGTTTCGCCGCGGTAGTCCGCGTCGCTCACTTGCTCGAGCCAACTCGCGGAATTCCCCGCGTCGTCGGTCTGCTGCACGGCGAGGTGCACCATCGGCCGGTCCGGTGCCGCGCCGTGCCAGTGGCGCTCGCTGGGCTCGAACCACACGGAGTCACCCGGAAAAAGCTCCACGACGGGCTCGCCGGCCTTCTGTGCGCGCGCGATACCACTCACGATGCTGAGCAGCTGCCCGTGCGGATGCGTGTGCCAGGCGGTGCGCGCGCCGGGCTCGAAAGTCACGCGCAGCGTGCGCAGCCGCGCCGCCACCCCGGTCGAAAGATCCTCCAGCCAGACCGCGCCGGTGAAATATTCCGCCGCGCCGCGTTTCGTCGTAAGCGCCGGTGCGCGTGTGATCGTCATGGCGCCGGAACCTACACCGCATCGCTGGCGAGTCAGCTACTATCGAGGGAAAATCCGTTGGCGGACGACGGTCTGACCAGTAGGGCGGGTCTGTGACCCGCTCTTCGTGCGAACGCTCAACACGCGAAAGGGCAGGTCACAGACCCGCCCTACTTTCAAGCGGTCCGCGCCACGCACACCATTGCGGCCACACTCCGGTCCACATCGGCATCGGTCGTCGCCCACGAACTCACACTGATCCGCATCGCGGTGCGGCCCTGCCAGACCGTGATGCCCGCCCAGCACGTGCCATCCGCCTGCACCGCTTCGATCACGCGCTTCGTTTTCTCGGCATCGCCGAACGCCACGAGCACTTGGTTGAGCGCCACGTCGTTCAATATTTCGAAACCGGCCGCCGTCAGTCCCGCTGCAAACCGCCGCGCCTGGGCGCAGTTTCGCTCGATCATGTCGGCGACACCGTCGCGGCCAAGCGAGCGCAACGCCGCCCAGACCTCGACGCCGCGCGCGCGGCGTGAGAGCTCGGGCGTGAAATCGCTCGGGTTGCGAATCGCGCTCTCGCTCGGGAGATACTCCGCGGTGATCGCCATCGCGGCTTTCAGCGCGTGGGCGTCGCGCACGAACGCGAGACCGCTGTCGTAGGGCACGTTCAGCCACTTGTGCGCGTCGGTCGCCCACGAGTCCGCCTCGCCCACGCCGGCGGCGAGGTGTGCGTGCGAGCGTGTCGCCGCCGCCCAGAGGCCAAACGCGCCGTCCACATGCACCCACGCGCCCGCCGGTTTCGCGCGGCGGCAAATCGCGGCGACATCATCGCACGCGCCCGTGTTCACGTTGCCCAGCTGCGCGCAGATAATCGTCGGCCCCGCGATCGCTGGCATCAATTCGACACGCATCCGGCCCTGACCATCGACGGGCACTTTCACGACGCGCGTGCGGCCGAGCCCGAGCACGCCGAGAGATTTCGTGACCGACGGGTGCGCCTCCGCACCGATGACAACGGTGATCGGCGGCGCACCGAAGAGGCCATCGGCCTCGACGTTCCAGCCCGCGCGCTGCAACACCGCGTGACGCGCCGCGGCGAGCCCGCAGAGGTTCGCCACGGTCGCTCCCGTGACAAACGATCCCGCACACTCGCGCGGCAGTTGCAGCAACTCGAGCAGCCAACGCAGCGAAACCTGTTCGAGATACGACGCACTCGGCGTCGGCTTGCCGAGTCCCGCATTTTGATCCCACGCCCCCGCGAGCCAGTTCGCCGCGAGCGTCACCGGCAGCGAACCGCCAATCACGAAGCCGAAGAAACGCCGGCCCGCCATCGCCGTTGTCGCCGGCGAGCCAATCTCGTCGAGCAGGCGGAGCACGTCCGACGGATCGGAGGCGGTTTGCGGCAGCGGTTCGTCGAACGCGCGGAGTGCCTCGACCGCAGCGGCGGTCGGCGCGACCGAGCGCGCATCGAGGGTTTCGAGATAACGGATCGAACGTGTCGCGGCATCGTTGAGGATCGATTTCATTCCACTCGAATGACGCTCTCGACTCTCCGGCGCAATCGCGACCTCGGTGTGTGCTCCATTGCGAGGCCGCACTGTGCCGGAACAACCGTCTGCGGAACAACCGTCCGTCGCTTGACCGCGCGCCCGTCGCCATGCCAGCCTCACGCCATGCGCCCCCTCGCCTATCTGCCCCGTTCCCTGCTCCTGATTTCCAGCCTGCTCGCGGTCGCCACGTCGTTCGCGCAAGCACCCAAAGCTCCCGCGGCGAAAGCCAAACAACCCGCCGAGCCCGCGCTAACGTGGCACGACGTCACCACCTGGGGCGTCGAGGGCCGCGCCTTCGGCGACATGGAGCGCAACCGCTGGTTCGATCGCCTGCCCGCCGAGGCCGAGGGCAAAGTCACCGGCGCCGTGTGGGGCCTGAGCCGCGACAGCGCCGGCATGATGGTGCGCTTCAAGACCGACGCCACCGAGATCTGGGCCGATTACACTCTGAGCAAGGAACGCCTCGCCGGCGCGAACATGACCGCCATCGGCGCGAGCGGCCTCGATCTCTACGCGCGCGACGATACGGGGCAATGGCGCTGGGTCGGCGTCACGCGGCCCGACAAAAAGGTCGTCCGCCAGCAAATCATCACCGGACTAAAGCCCGGCCTCCGCGAATACGCCGCCTACCTGCCGCTCTACAAC
>JANXSC010000286.1 GCA_025352845.1 Opitutaceae bacterium | reverse complement strand
GATGAGAATCAACTCTCCCTTGCCCGGCGGCAGCGCGCGCGCCGCGGGCACCAGTTTCTCCGTCTCCTCGCCCTCGATCACGGGCAGGAAAATCCGAAACGCCGAGCCGACGCCCGGAGCGGTGCTCACCTCGACGAAACCCCGGTGGTTTTCGACGATGCCGCGCACGGTCGCGAGGCCGAGGCCCGTGCCCTTGCCCGCTTCCTTGGTTGTGAAAAACGGCTCCCACATCCGGGCGAGCACCTCGGGCGGAATGCCGGTGCCGGTGTCCTCGACGTGCAGCACGACAAACACCCCGGGCCGAGCGCCCGCGATCACCTCGGCCGCGCCGAGACTGAGCACGCGGTTTTCCGCCCGCAGCCGCAGCGTGCCGCCGTGGGGCATCGCATCGCGCGCATTCACGCAGAGGTTGAGCAGGACCTGGTGCACCTGCGTGGGGTTGCCGCGGATCGAGCAGAGGTCGGAGGCGACGCGGTCTTCGAACCGGATCGACTTGGGAAAGGTGCCGGCGACCACGGCGGCGATGTCGCGCAGGAGATGTTTCACCTGCACCGACCGGTGTTCGCCGGTGGTGCCGTGGGCAAACGCCACGATCTGGCGCACGAGGTTGGCGCCGCGCTCGGCGCTTTTTTCCAGCGTGCCGAGCAGCCCGATCGCCGCCGGATCGCTCACGTGCTCGCGCAGCATCGACGAGGCGAGCAGGATCGGCGCGAGCATGTTGTTCAGATCGTGCGCGATGCCGGAGGCGAGGAGGCCGATGCCCTCCATGCGCTGCGAGCGGAGGAACTGTTCCTCGAGCCGCTTGCGGTCGGTGATGTCGCTGTTGATCGAGAGACGGGCCTTGGGTTGGCTGGCCCCATCGCGAATCAGCGTCTGCCGCGACTCCACAATCAGCTCGTGACCGGTGCGGTTCCGCATCCGCAATTCCCCGAACCACTCGCCCTTCGCGAGCGTTTCTTCGTTGGCGGCGCCCGCGTTGGCCTTGATCGCGGGATCGAAAATTTCCCCCGCCGTCCGGTTGAGCACCTCTTCGCTCCGCCAGCCAAAGAGCCGGGCCGCGCCCCGATTCCAAAAAGTAATCCGGCCCTCGAGGTTGGTGACGATGATGGCCTCGCGCGCCTGATTGAGGTAATCGGCGAATTCCCGGCTGCGCATCTCCGCCTCGTCCCGTTTGCGCCGCTCCGCGCGCTCCCGCAGCGCGTTCGTGATCGCAGTCGTCAGCCGCCCCAAGCGATCTTTCCACACGTAGTCCTGCGCGCCCGCCGCCACCGCCGCTGCCATCCGATCCGCGCAATCCGGCCCGGCCAGAAAAATCACGGGCGTGTCGGCGGCCAGCTCACGCACCAGCGCGAGGGCGGCGAGTCCCGGCAGATCCGGTTGGGTGCAGTCGGCGAGCACCAAATCATGGTCCGCGCGGCCGAGCTCGGCAGCGAAGGCGGCCCGCGAGTTCACCGGGGTGATCGCGCATTCCGGCCACTCGCGCAATACCAGCTCCCGCACCCGCACGGCATCGGCCATGTTTTCCGCCAAATGGAGGATTTTCACGCCGACGATACGGCGGCAGGGAATGTCATGTGGGGGGGAGGGCGGCGGCGATTCGACCGCCGAGACGTTCGCCAGGGTTGAGAAGTTTCCATTCATTGCAGTGAGGAGTCGGCCAAATCAGAGGAAAAAATAGCGGTCGCCGCCCGCGATGAAGCCGTCCGAAATCGGCCGCAGGGCAAAGCGCCAGACGGTCGCGAACTCATCCCACGGACCGGGGATGTCGCGGTCACAGATTATTTCCGGCTGCGGCGCCGGACCCATCGCCCGCGCCGCGACGCGCGCGCGAAACAGCTCGTGGCCTTCGTCGCTGGCGAAAAAGAGGCACCGGCGCTCCAGCAGGTGCGTCGGCGCCACGGTTTCGCCCGCCACGCGCGCCAGCCACACCGAGCGGAGCAGCCACTCGTGCCGCGCCAGCTCCACGATGGCGCGCTCGCACGCCGCGCCAAACGATTCCTCGGCCGCGTGGCCGTAGGCATAGCCGCCCCACTCCGTGCGAGCATAGGCGATCACCGCAAGGCCGCCAAACGGACCGTTGATCGCCACGGCCGAGACGCCGGGCCAGTCCGTCTGAAATTCGCGGCCTTCGAGCCGGCCCTCCCACCACGCAAAAATGCAATGGCGCTCGATCGCCTCGAGCACCGCCGACCTTCGCGCCTGTCGCCGCAGCAAACCGGGAAAGGCCGACATGCCGTTGGACGTCGGATCGGCATCGAAACCAAACTCCGCCGCCCGCTCCGAACGGACGGTGGCGTGAAACGCCCAGCGTTCCATCGCCTCCGAGACCGCCTTGTGCCGCGCGACCGATGGCACCGCGTGCGTGCCGGAGCCATCGGCGCTGGAATACAACACGCCTTTCCGCTTCCGCCCCAAATCGGGCCGGAGCCAGGCGTTGGCCTGAATCATCGGTTTCCCGCGGACGGAAACCCGGCTGGACTCGATTTGCGCAATGGGCCCGCCGAACTCGGCGGAAACATTGCGGTAGCGGAGAGGGGCGAGGCTGAGCATGGGGAGGGGGACTCAGCTTCCGTCCGCAATATCGCAGTTCAGGCTACAATTGTCCCCTGCACGGCCCGACATCTGAGGATCGGAATGGGATGCTGCGGCAAGAGCGAGGGGATCCAAGTCGCCGGCGGCATGAACAAAGCCCACTGCAAGCAGCAGGCTGGAGATAATTCCCAACAGTATTCGTTTGATCGATTTCATTGCGCCTCAGATTCCGCGCCGCTGAATTTCAAAACGCGAATTTTGAAACTACCGGAATTCCGGTAGAAAAAAAAATTGCCATCGCCAAAATTTTCTGATCAGCCACACCGTATCCCTGTGTCGGGTTTACGTTTCACACCACACCTTGCGGGCCTTTGTCTGGGCCTTACCCTTCTGCGTCCGTTCCCCGTCTGCGGCTTCGACGGATACCCGATCGTGACGGCTTACGCCGGGACGGAGATCGGCATTGAACATCAGACTTGGGTGATGGCGCAGGACAAGAATGGAACCTACCGATTCGGCACCCGGGGGTTGGCCAGTTTCGATGGCCAACGTTGGGATGTCACGCCCATGCAAGGTGCCCAAGCCCTGCGCGGTTTGGATGTAGCACCCGACGGACGAATCTGGGCCGGTGCCATCGGCGAGATCGGCTGGTTCGAGCCGCACGCCGAAGGACTGCGCTATCACTCGTTGGTTGCATCGCTGCCCGCCGCACATCGCGAACTAGGCGAAGTTTTCTACGCCTTTGCCGAGCGGGACGGAGCAGTATTCGTGACCGACAGGAAAATTCTGCGCTGGACGGGTCACGCCTTTCAAATCTGGGAACGGCCGGGAACACGCCGGCTGTTCGCCTGCCGATCAGGAGGCACAATTTTTGTGCATCACAAAATCACCGGCGTGTGGGCCATGCGCGAAAGCGGACCGGAACTCATTATTCCCGCGGCCGACATCGGAGACTTCGGGGTCTTCTGGCTTCAGCGCCATGACAACAACTGGCTCTTGGTGACAAGCCGCGGCCTAATGCGGTGGTCACGGGATCGGCTGCAAGAATTGGATCACGCCACGAACGAGACAATAATTCAGGCGAGTCTAACCTCGGTCGCGGACATAGGCGACGGCAGGCTCGCACTCGGCACCGGTCGTCGGGGCATTCTAATCGTCAGCGGCGACGGAAGGTTGCTGCAAAAATTCGCCGAGGCGGAAGGAGTCCCGACCAACAACGTTTACGGAGTGTTTATTGATCGCGATCGGCAGCTCTGGGGAACCTCCGCCTCGCATGTTTTCCGCGTAAATTTGGATTCGGTTTCGCAAGTCTTCACTCAGCAGGCTGGCGTCCCCGCAGGGAGGATTCGACACCTTGAAGTCAGCCAAGGGCGGACGTTCGCGGTTGCTAACGACTCTCTGCACGTGTTAAGCGCTGACGCGGAACGTTTCGCTCCGCAAATGGGGTTTCCCGACTACACCCATATTATTCGAACGACTCCACGGGGCACTTTGCTCGGGACGATACGCGGCGTGAAGCGCTTAGAAGGCAATGTCGCCACCAGCATCTATTCGAACGACCGGGATGTCTTTCTGATCGAACCCTCGCGCCTCAACCATGATCACCTGCTCATCGCCGAAGCCAGCGAGATAAGACAGATCGCGCCCGATGGGACGGCTTTCACGCGAGCGGGCGGCCTGCCCGACATCGCCACCTCCATCGCCGAGGACAACGACGGTCGACTCTGGCTCGGCACCATCAGCCGTGGCGTGCTCACGGCCTCGCCGGACGGCACCGTCGTGAGAGATGCCGTGCGCGATATCCATGTCCCGGTGGCAATCTCCGGACCCTCCACCGCACTCGCCACCGATGCGGGAGACATTCTGATCTTCACCACCGCCGGCGGCTGGATCAAAGCCCCCGGCGCGGCAACGTTCTCCTCCATCGAGGGATTTCCCCGCCGCGAAACGCTGGCGACCTCGCCCACCCGCGATCGATCGAATCTCTGGCTGGTGCTCGCAAAATCCGACAACCGCCCGTCAATGATCGGCCAGGTGATCGCCGAGGACAGTCGCGCCGTGTGGCGGCCGCACGCCGTGGATGGCATCGAGTCGATCGGTTCACCACACAGCATCTTCGCCGAAAAACGCCCCGACCAATCCACGGTTCTCTGGATCGGCGGGGCCACGGGGATTTTGCGTAGCGTCGTCGGCGGCGGGCCGACAGCTCCTCAGCCGCGTGCCCCGATGCTGCAACTGCTCGCGCGCGAAAACCAAAACTCCGCCCCTTCGCTCGTGACCGCCGCGCTCCCCAACTCCACCGAGTCGATCGAGTTTCGGTTTGCCGCGCCGCAGTTCGCCGTGCGCCCGACGCTGCGGCTCGAAACCCGCATCGACGGCATCGATCACGACTGGGTGCCGGCCGGGCCTGCTGCGCGCCGCGAACTCACCGCCCTGCGCGACGGCCGCTATGCGTTTGAAGTGCGGGCCGTCGCCGACACCGGCGTCGCGAGTGAGATCACCCGCACGACCTTTGAGGTGCTGCCGCCGTGGTGGCGCACGTGGCCGGCCGCCCTCGGCGTCGTGCTCGCGCTCGCTCCCGCGGTTTACGGGTGCTACCGGCTGCGCGTGCGCACGCTGCGCCGCCGCAACGCCGAGCTTGAAGTCAAAGTCCGCCAGCGCACCGCCGAACTCGAGGCGGCCAACGCGGCGAAGACCCAGTTCGTGGCCAACATGAGCCACGACATCCGCAATCCGCTCAACGGCATCGTGGGCCTCGCCCTCGCGCTCGAGGACACGCGCCTCGAACCGCGCCAGCGTGAGATCGTCGCGACGCTGCGCGAGTGCACCACGTATCTTTCGACCCTCGTCGACGATGTGCTCGACTTCGCCAGCATCGAGGCCGGCCGCATCGAGCTGCGTCCCGCCCGCTATGCCCCTGCGGAACTTCTCGGCTCCGTCGTCGCCACGCTGCGCGGCGACACCGTCGATCGCGGCGCAATAATTTCGGTCGAGCTCGATCCGGAGCTTTCGGATCACGTCGTGGGCGATGCCGGCCGCATTCAGCAGATTCTGGTCAACTTCGTCTCCAACGCGCTGAAATACGCCGGTGGTGAAATCCGGATCGCCGCGACGCTGCCCATCCAATCGCCCGGTGAAATTGAATTCGCCGTGCACGACCGGGGCCCGGGCATCCGGCCCGAGGATCACGCGGCTTTGTTCAAAAAATTCTCGCGGCTGCCGCGCCCCGCCGGAAGCGATGAGGTTCAGGGCAGCGGCCTCGGTCTCGCCGTCTGCCGCCTGCTGGCGGATCGCATGGGTGGCGCGGTCGGCGTGGAAAGCGCCGCCGGCGCGGGCACCCGTTTCTTCCTTCGCCTGCCGCTGGCCGTCGCCACCGCCCCGGTCGAAGCGCCCGCCGCGGCGTTGCCCAACACCACGGTCCTGCTCGTCGAGGACACCGACTACAACGCCTGGGCCGCGAGCGCCGTGCTCGCGCGCCTGGGGCTCGCCTGCGAGCGGGCCCGCACCGGTGCGGAAGCCCTCGCGCTCTTCGCCGCCAAGCGCTACAACATCGTTCTCCTCGATCGCAACCTGCCCGACATGGATGGCACGGAGGTCGCGCGCCAGATCCGGGAACTGGAGACCGAGGGCCAGGAATCGCTGCTGCTCGCCGTGACCGCCTACTGCACG
>JANXSC010000259.1 GCA_025352845.1 Opitutaceae bacterium | reverse complement strand
CTCGGTGTTTTGCGTGACCGAAAGCTCCTCGCTGCCGCACAACCCCTCCACGAGATCGCCGGCCTGCAGCACGAACGCCACGCGCGTCGCGGGCGTGCGGTTCAGCTCGGCAATCGTCTCCCGCACCGTGGCGAAGAGCCGTGGCGTGACCTCGGCGGTGATGCGCGAGTAATTTTTGATCTGCGCGACGTCGTTGGGCTTTTCCTTCTCCACCCACGCCATGTCGTGGTGCGCCAGCGCGTCGTGGTGGAGATCGCCGAGCAACAGGAAGGAGAAGGCGGGCGCGGGGACCGCGGCGCGCGCGGAACTTGGCGCGAGGGCCAGCGCGGCGGCGGCGGCGCTAGTGCGCAGAAATTCGCGGCGCGTGTTCATGGGGTGGCGCGACGCTGCGCGATCGGGGGCGTGAACAAAAGCTCGAATCGTCGCGTGCGATCAGCATCGTGCGGGTTCGGTTTTCCCCACCCCATCCTCGTTCCGCCCATGCGCTCCCTCCGCCCTCGTCTTCTCCTCGCCTTGGTTTGCTCCTTCGCGGCGGTTTCGCTCCGCGCCGATGTCGGCGTCGGGGCCAAGCCGCTCGCGGGTGCCGAAATCCTCTTCGACGGCACGCGCGAAATGCTCGACGCGAAGTGGACTTATTGGGCCGGCCCCCGCTTCGGCTCCGCGCTCCCGATTAAATGGAAGATAGTCGATGATCCCGTGGTGCGCGGCGCGACGGCGCTGCAGACGGACGACCCCGCGGTGGGCAAAGGGAAGTTTGGCGTCGCCGACATCGTCACGAAAAAAGCCTACCGTGATTTCCGCCTGCATGTGGAATTCCTCGTGATGAACCCCGGAGGCAACAGCGGCGTCTATCTCCAGAACCGCTACGAAATCCAAATCCAGGACGGCGACGCGACGAAGCACGGCATGGGCGCGGTGATCAATGAAACGGAGTCGCCCTACTTCGCCTACAAGGGCCTGCGCCAGTGGAACAGCTACGACCTCGTGTTCCGCGCCGCGCGTTTCAAGGACGGCCAGTGCACCGAGAAAGCGCGCGTCACGATGTTTTTCAACGGCATCAAGGTCCACGCCAACCAAGAGATATCGCAGGTGTGGGGTGGCGTGAATTCCGGGATCGACGGTGGCAACGACAGCGGCCGCGGCATCACCGACACGCCCGGCGGCCTCAAGCTCCAGTGCGAGGGCCACGACGTGCGCTACCGCAACATCTGGATCAAGGAAATGACGCTCGACCGCCCGCAGACTCCGCTCTCGGCGGAAAACTGAGGAGCGAGGGCCTTTTCAGTCGTAGGCCAGCGCGCTGGCGCGCGCCCAAGCAGCGCCCGCCAGCGAGCTGACCTACTCGATCCATCCGCCGGTCGCCTGCACCGGCGCAAGCGAACCGCGGCGCGTGACCCACGCCGCGATCGCGCGGCGCGGCGCGGTGAGATCGGTGCGCGGGGGCAGGGAGAGCGTCGCGGTGCGAGCGCCCGAATCGGTAGTGGCAAGCGTGCGGGTCTCGAGCCTAAGAGCGACGAACTCGTGGCGCAGTGTGCGCCCAGAATTTTCACCACGGCGCACGTCGGTCACGATGCCGCCGCCGAGGAGGGCGACGGAAACTTCGAAATCGGCTTTTGCTGGCGTCGCGGGCGCGTAGTCGAGGACACACGAATCATCGTCCGCGCGCCAACGCACGGTCAGCATGCCGGCGTTGCCGGTGCCGCGGCCCTCGGGTGCGGCACCGCGCGGGTGCCACTCCTCGCCGTTGCGGACGAAGCACGGCGTGTAAACCGACGAGGCGCGCCACGTCTCCGCGTAGGCGTGCTCGCGCGCAGTGAAGTTTTTCGCGGCCAGCGCGTCCTTCCAGCCGAGGTGATCCCAGTAGTTGACGTGAAAGGCGACCGGCACGAAGTCGCGCCAGAGTCCCGGCGCCTCCTTCAGATCGCCGAGCCATTGCTCGGCGGGCGGGCAACTGCTGCAGCCCTCGCTGGTGTAGAGTTCGACGAGCGCGACCTGCGCCGGTCCGCTCTGAAATGTGAGGTCAGCGCCGGAAGCGGGCGCGGTCATCGCGAGGGTGGTGAGTGCGGCAAGAGCCGCGAGACGACGGAGCATGCGGGTGAGAGGCGCGAGTGCGCGTTTTTCTTCCGCGTGAGAGGCCACTGGTTCGCTGTTTTTTCAATTTCTGTCATCGCGAGGCGCGCTCCGCGCCGTGGCGATCCCGCTGGATTGCTTCGTCGCTGCGCTCCTCGCAATGACAGTCACACGTGCTCCGGAATCACGTAGGGCGGGCGCTGCGTTTCTCGCAGCAGGTAACGCGCGCGATCGAGGGCGGGTCCGTTGGGTGAATCCAGCCGCGCGATCTGATCGCCGGTGGCGTCGAGGTGCAGCCAGGGGCCGAGGCGGAACGGCTGTTGCGCGGTGTCGATGCCGTGCATGCCGAGGTGCGCGTGCAGCTCCTGGTGGAGTTCCGCCGCGGCGGGAAACGGCCCGAGGGCCTCATGGATTTTTTGGGTCGGGGCGGGCGCGCCCACGCGATAGGAGATGTTACCGAAGTGGCAGAGCGAGGCGGAGACGTGGCCGGTCTCGACGGGCGCGGCGAGGTCGGCCTTGCGGCGCGAGCGCACGGCATCGAAAAAGTTTCTCACGTGGCCGCCGCCGCCGTCGCCCGCGAATTTTTTGATTACCTTGCCGTTGCGATCGTAGGCGGTGCCGCCGATGAGGCCGGAAAACGATCCGTCCTCGCAGTGCGCGACGACCCCGGTGCGCAGGCCTCCGTGTTGATCCATGAAGTTGACGCCGGGTTTCGCCGGGAGCGCGCGGTGTTCGAAGAGGAGCGGAATCTCCGGGTAGTCGTAGAGGGCGACGTGGGTGTTCGGCGTCTCCGCCGGATCGTCGATGCCGTAGCGGCCGCCGAAGCTGAGGATGCGGCGCGGGGCGGAGTTGTGCTTCGCGATGCGCAGCGCGATGTCGAGCACGTGCACGCCGTTGTTGCCGAGCTCGCCGTTGCCGGTGTCCCACATCCAGTGCCAGTCGTAGTGGAGGTTGCCGCGCTCGAGCGGGCGCACGGGCGTCGGGCCGCAATACTGATCGTAGTCCAGCCAGTCGGGATACCACGCGTGCTTCCGGCCGATGGAGGGGCGGAGGTTGTAAACGATGGCGCGGATGTGGTTAATTTTTCCGAGCCCGCCGCCGTGGAGGAACTCGATCGCCTCGGCGAGGCCGGTCTCGGAACGATAGTGCGTGCCAACCTGCACGATGCGGCCGTATTTCGCGGCGGCCTCGATCATCTTGCGGCCTTCCCAGACGGTGCGCGACATCGGCTTCTCGACATAGACATCCTTCCCCGCCTGGCACGCCCACACCGTGAGCAGCGCGTGCCAGTGGTTGCTCGTCACAATCATCACCGCGTCGATGTCGGGTCGCGCGAGCACCGCGCGGGCATCGGTCGTCGTAAACGGCGCGAGCTGTGTCTCGGGCATCGTGGCCGCGACGCGCGCGAGCACGCGTGGATCGACGTCGCAGAGTGCGGCGACGCGCACGCCGGGCATCTTCACGAGATTCTTCAGGTGCGCCGCGCCCTTGCCGTTGAGCCCGATGAGGCCGAGGCGAATCGCGTCGTTGGCCCCGGCCGGCGCGGCGAATGTGGACGGGCGCAGGCCGCGCGCGGCGAGCAGCGCGGTGCCGGCAAGAGTCGATTGCTGGAGGAAACGGCGGCGGGTGAGCGGACTCATGGCGGGGTGGACAAGGAAGCGCCGGGCCTGCTATGGGGTCAAGTCGCCGTCCGCGAGCCGGGCCGCCGGCGACGTGCGCCAGTTGAAGACGATGGCGAGCGCGCGAAACACAAAGGTCACCGCGATCGCGATGAGCGCGGCGGGGGTCGCTGCGACGGAAAATTTCACGGTGAGCAGGACAAAGGTCACCGCCCCGGCGAGGGCCGTCAGCACATAGAATTGCCCCGGCCGAAACACCAGCGGTTCCTCGCGCGTGATGATGTCGCGCACGAGGCTGCCGCCGGCGGCGTTGATCACGCCGACGAGCACGGCGGCCGGCACGGCGAGCCCGGCTTGGAGCGCCTTCTGCGTGCCGAAGGCCGCATAGGCCCCGAGCCCGAGCGCATCAATTAGCGCGAAGCTCTTGAGTGCGCGCAGCACGTGCCGGCGGAAGAAAATTCCCACCAACGCCGCGGCCCCGACCAGGCTCACGTAGCGCGAATCGGTCAGCAGCGGCGTGGGTCCGGTGCCGGGAATAAAAATGCCGTCGCGGATCAGGCCGCCGCCGAGTCCGGTCGCGAGCGCGAGGAAGAAGACGCCCACGATGTCGTAGCCGCGCTTAATCGCCGCGATCGCGCCGGTGAGCGCAAACGCGAACGTCGCGCCGAGATCGAACCAAATGGGGAGGTGAAACTCGGAGTTCATCGCGATGGCGCCGGCGCGCGGATAGCGCGGCCCGGCAAGGCTCCGGCAACGATCTGCCCGTCGCGCACGACGAATTCGCCCGCCACAATCACGTGCGGGATGCCGGCCGAGGGCGCGGTCGGCTTCTCGTAGGTGGCGCGATCGATCACGGTGGCCGGATCGAAGACGGTGAGATCGGCGTCGGTGCCGAGCGCAAGGCGGCCCTTGTTTTTCATCGCGGGCACGTGGCCCTCGAGCCGGCGCGCGGGGAAGATCGTCATCTTGGCGAGCGCGTCCATGAGCGGCAGGATTTTTTTCTCCCGGGCGTAGTGGCCAAGCACGCGGGCAAACGTCCCGGCGCCGCGCGGGTGGCCCTTGCCGTTGACGAACGGCACTCCGTCGCTCGCGATCATCACGCCGGGATGCGCGACGGCACGGGCGATGTTTTCCTCCTTCATCGAAAACAAAATGACCCAGCCGCCCTGCTTGCGGTATTTTTCAAAACTTTCCGCGGTGAGCCGCTCGCCGGTCGCCGGCCAGAGCAGATCGCCGTAGTCGACTTTCATGCTCTCCCGCCAGCCGGGTGCGAAGATGGCCGACTCGATGAGCGTCGAGCCGGCGGTGTAGGGATAAACCTCGGTGGTGAGGTCCATACCGGCGGCGCGGTGTCGGTCGATGAGTGCAAGCACCGGCGGCACGTCGTCGCGGCCGCTGCTGTTGATGTGCACGATGTGCAGGGGCGCGCCGGTCGTGCGCGCAGTGTCGATGGTCTCCTCGATCTGTCGGAGGCCGGTGCCGCGCACGTGGATGAACGCCGGCACGCGCCGCTCGGCCGCGACGCGGAACATCGTTTCCATCTCGGAGGCCGTCGCGGACGGCGTGTAGGCGAGGCCGAAGCCGATGCCGAGCGCGCCTTCATCGAGCCCGCGCCGCAGCGCCGCCTCCATCGCGCGGAGTTCCGCGGCGGTGGCGACGCGATGGGAGCCGGCGGGCGTCGCGCCAAGCGCGGCGATGGCGGCGGTGCTCACGGCCCAGTGGCCGATCTCGAGGCCGGGGTGGAACGCGGCGAAGCGCGCGTTGATGTGGCTGACGGTCGCGCCGAAGTTGATCGGGAGCCCGGCGGCGAACTGCGCATACCACGGCGCCACCGGATAGACGCCCCACTCAAGATCGAGCGCCGTCGTCACGCCGTCGCGCGCCTTGATCTCGAGATCGCCGCGCGTCTGGCCGTGCGCG
>JANXSC010000238.1 GCA_025352845.1 Opitutaceae bacterium | reverse complement strand
TTAATTCGATGCAGTTGGAAACCGAAAAAATCAAAGCCTCTTACGGGCAGATATTCAGCTGCACACAGCCGGTTTGCCGCGAAAATTAGTCACTGCGCGATTAGCAAAACCTTCGGCGATAATTAATCAGCGCTTTCCTAGAGCAGATCAAAGATTGGGGTTGGACCCAATTCATCCATCCCGAGGACGTGGAGGAAACTGTTCGCCATTGGAAACAGGCGGTGGAGACGGGCGAACATTTTCAATTGGAGCACCGTTTTCGGCGGCACGATGGCATCTATCGCTGGCACCTCAGTCTCGCCCACGCCATGCGCGGCGCGGACGACAAGGTGCTGATGTGGATCGCCTCAAGCACGGACGTGACCGAAATGAAAAATACGCAAGGCGCCCTCGAACGGGCGAGTCGTTCGAAGGATGAATTTATCGCCGCGCTGTCGCACGAGTTGCGCACCCCGCTGACGCCCGTGCTGGTCGCCGCCTCCCTCCTGCGCGAAGACCTGCGACTTCCCGCCGACGTCCGCGAACAACTCGCCATGATGGAGCGCAATATCCTGCTCGAAGCGCGGCTCATCGACGACCTGCTCGACCTGACCGCGATCACGCGCGGCAAACTCCCGCTGCGGGCCGAGCGGTGCGACGCGCATCTCCTGATCGGCCTGGCTCTCGCGACGGTGCGCGATGACGCCAGGGGCAAGGGAATCTCCATCGAATGCAACTTTGCCGCCCACTGCAGCGGGCTCATGGCCGACTCCACCCGCTTCCAGCAAATCATCTGGAACCTGTTGCGCAATGCCGTGAAATTCACGCCCCGGCTCGGAAAGATTTCCATTTACACCCGCGACCAAAAGCAGCCGGACGGCGCGGGGTGGCTGCGCATCGCCGTCACCGATACTGGCATCGGCATCGAGCCCGAGTCGCTCGAACAGATTTTCCTGCCCTTCAATCAAGGCACCCTCGCCGGCGAGCATCGCTTCGGCGGAGTCGGCCTCGGGCTGGCCATCGCGCGGGCGATCGTGGACTTGCACGGTGGTCGGATCAGTGCTCACAGCGCCGGGCCGAATCGCGGAGCGACATTCCTCGTCGAGCTGCCGGGCGCCATCGAGCCCCCGACCGGCGAAAGCGGCAGCCTTTTGCCTTTTGCCGACCGTTTGCCGGCAACGGCCGCGGTCCCCCGGGAAGTCCCACGAGTCGCCGTGCCCCTTCGATTGCTCCTCGTGGACGACCATGTGAACACGCTCCAGACGCTTGGCGTCGTCCTCCGGCGCGACGGCCACCACGTCATCACCGCGACGAACATCGCCGAGGCTTTGGGCGCGGCGGCGGCAAATAAATTCGATCTCGTGATTTCCGACCTTGGCCTGCCCGACGGGCTGGGCACCGAGCTGATGAAAACATTGCGCGCGACCTACGGCCTGCGTGGCATCGCGTTAAGCGGCTATGGCATGGAAGCAGACGTCGCGCGCTCGCATGAGGCGGGCTTCACGGTGCATTTGGTCAAGCCGGTGCCCCTCGCTGAACTCCGCCGCAGCATTGCCACCTTCGGGATTTCGTAATCCGGCCGCCAGTGGTTCGGGTGTGGCTCGTCCACGCCCGGTTTTCGGAGGGCGCGAACGAGGCGCGCTACGACGGCAATAAACTGAGATGCGCCCGGACGTTGGTATGCTGGGGTTCTCAGCATGACAGACTTTTTGGCCCCTACCGTTTCCCCATTGGAAACGGCGCTTGCGTGCGGCCGGTGTGGTGACGCCAGAACCAGCGGGCCATCGCGGGCAGGAGGACGATGGCGCCGAGCATGTTGACCAAAAACATGAAGGTGAGCAGCAGGCCCATGTCGGCCTGGAATTTCAGGTCGGAGAAAACCCACAGGCTCACGCCGATCGCGAGCGTGAGGCCGGTGAAGACCACCGCGGCCCCCGCATCCTTCAGCGCGCCATACATCGCATCCTCGAAATATTCGCCGGCGTTCAGCTCCGCCTGCAACCGCGCGAAAATGTAGATGCCGTAGTCCACGCCGATGCCGACGCCGAGCGCGACCATTGGCAGCGTGGAGGTTTTCAACCCGATCCCGAGGTAAACCATCAGCGCGTAGGCGAGGTAGTTCACGATCGCGAGCGGGACGACGAGGCAGAGGGTGGCGCGCACGGAGCGGAACGTGATCAGGCAGAGCGCAATCACCGCGCCGAAGACCCAGTAGAGAATCGGGTGCTCGGCGGCGCGCACGACCTCGTTGGTCGCGGCCATGACGCCGGCGTTGCCGCTGGCGAGGAGGAACTTTGCCTTGGGCGACGGATGCGTCGCGGCAAATATTTTCACCGCCGCGGTCACGGCGAGGAGCGTCTCCGCCTTGTGGTCGGCGAGGAAAATCATCACGGGCATCACACTGCCGTCGGCGTTCAGTAATCCTGTCGCGGTCTCGATCGGCGAGACGGCCTGCGCGAGCGCCTGCGGGTTGCGGGGGAGGATGCGCCATTTGAGCGCGCCCTCGCTATAGCCGGCGTTCACGAGTTTCGCCATCGCCGGGAGCGAGACGACGGACTGCACGCCAGGCACGAGGCGGATGTGGCCCTCGAACTCGTCCATGAGCGAGACGACCTCGTGATCCACGCAACCGTTGGGCACGGTTTCGACGATCACGGAGAGGATGTCCACGCCGATGCTGAACTGGGAAGTGATGACGCGCGTGTCGGCGTTGTAGCGCGAGTTGGGCCGCAGTTCGGGCACGCCGGCCTGCGTATCGCCGATGTGAATCGCGCCGGCCGTCCACGCGCCCCACGCGCCGAGCGCGAGGCCGATGACGATGATGATTTTCGACGGCTTCGGTCTCATGCCGTGCGCGAGGCGTTGCCAGAGCCGGTCGCCCGTGGCCCGACGTCGCACCACCCAGTCCGCGTAGGACGGCGGCAGGTGGAGATACGAGAGCAGGATGGGCAGCAGGAAAAAATTGGTGATGGCGATCACGCTCACGCCGAGGCTCGCCGTGATGGCGAGTTCCTGAATCGTGGGAATCTTGATCACGAGCATCGTGATGAAGCCGACGGTGTCGGTCAGCAGCGCCACGATGCCGGGCACGATGAGCTGCCTGAAGGCGGCACGCGCGGCGGCGGGGCCGTCCTGGCCCTTGAAGACCTCGTTGCGAAACGTGCAGATCTTCTGCACGCCGTGGCTCACACCGATCGCGAAGACGAGGAACGGCACCAAAATAGAAAACGGATCGATACCGTAACCGAGCGCGGTCAGCGCCCCGAGCTGCCAGACGACGGCGACGAGCGAACACAGCACGGGCGCGAGCGCCAGTTTCCAGCGGCCCGCGTAGTGCCAGACGAGCAGCGTGGTGACGAAGATGGATATGCCAAAAAGCGTGAGCACGCCGCGCGCGCCGTCGCTGACATCGCCAATGACCTTCGCGAAACCGATGATGTGGACGCGCACCGCGCCACCGCTCTCGGTGTAAACGCGGGTGCGCAGCGCCTCGAAGCCCGCGGCCACGCGCGCATAGTCGAACTTCGCGCCCGTGCTCGGATCGATTTCGAGCAGCTGGGCGCTGACAATGGCGCCGGTGAAATCGTTCGCGACGAGCTGACCGAGCTTGCCGGACTTCACGATGTTCTCGCGGACCTTGGCGAACGCGGCGGGCGAAGGCGCGAAGTCCGCGGGGATCACGTTGCCGCCGGCAAACCCATCCTCGATCACCTCGACGTAGCGGACGTTGGGTGTGAAGAGGGACTGCACCTGCGCGCGATCGACGGCGGGGAGAAACGTGACCTCGTCGGTGACTTTTTTCAGCTCGGCGAAAAACTCCGGCGTGAAGATGTCGCCGCTTTTGGCCATGAGGGCGACGAGCACGCGGTTGGCCCCGCCGAAGTCGCGCTGGTATTTTGTGAACGTGCGGATGTAGTCGTGATCGAGCGGCAGCGATTTGTTGAAACTGGCATCGACGCGCAGTTGCGCCGCGAACAACGCCATCACCGCCGTGAGCGCCGCAAAGCCGCACACGAGCGGCGTGCGGAAGCGGAACATCCACGCGGTGAATTTCTCGAGGAACATGGGGCGAAGCTGTGTCCTGGAAATATCAGGGCGCGCGGGTGGCCGAGGCCGGCGCGGAGCCGGGAGCGAGGCGGCCCGCCTCGATCACGGCCGCGCCGGCTTCGCCGAGCGCGAGGAGGTTGCCATCGGGGAGCTCCAGGAGTTTGGCGATGCTGCCGGGGAGAATCTCGGGCACGGCGGCAAACGTCGCGCCGCCGTCACGGCTCACGAGCAGGGCGCGCGATTGCCCGCCGAGGACGATCGGGCCGGCGCGCAGTTTCACGGCTGTAGCGAGGAGCACGGGGTCGGGTGTCGTGACTTGCGTCCACGCGCGACCGTCATCCACCGAACGATAAACGCGGCCGCGTAACCCGTGCGCGAGCAGCACGCGCGGCACCGGTGAGACGAGGCCGTAGAAGGAGCCTTCGTAGGGCGATTTGAGCGCCGCCCATTTTGCGCCGCGGTCGTTCGAGCGGAGGAGCGTGCCGTGCTCGCCGGCGAGATAAAGCGTGGTGCCGGCACCGGCGGTGAGGCGGTTGAAATGATAGTCTTCATTGCTGAGTTTGCGGCGCGCCCAGGTTTTGCCGCCGTCCGTTGTCGCCGCGTAGAGCCCGTAGGCACCCACCGTGATCGCATGCTGGGCATCGAGGGCGAGCACGTCGAGAAACGAGTCCTGCAGATTTTCGCCCTGCGATTGTTTCGTCCAAGTGCGGCCGCCGTCGGTGGTGCCGAGGATCAGTGCATCGTGGCCGACGGCCCAGCCGGTCTGCGCGGCGGATGCAGGCGCGAAACTGATGCCGGTGAGCGTCGCCTTCGCCGGGCTGGCGATGCGCGCCCAGGTCCGCGCATTGTCGGATGATATGACGATCGCGCCGCGTTCGCCGACGGCGATGACGTTCGGGCCGCTCACCGCTCCGTCGAGCAGCAATATCCTAGGCGCTACCTCCGCCGTGTGGACGGCGACCGGCAGACCGAACAGCGCGATGGCGAGGGCAGATCCAGAGCGTGTTTTCAAAATGCGATTCGCACCAAATCTGGTTTGAGTAGGTCAGCTTGCTTGCGAGCGCGGATTGGGCGCGCGCAAGCAAGCTGGACTACGCAAACCGCCTTTTTGAAGCCCCGCCTTCGTCACGGCGAAAAAAGGGCGGGTGGAAGACCCGCCCTGCTTGATCACCGCACGCCGTCGCGGCGGAGAGAGTCGGGCGTGTAGTCGGCGGGCGTGCGCTTCACGCCGAAATCATACATCGCGTTCTCGTTGTCCAGGCCGACGGCGAGGTAGCGGCCGTTTTGCAGATCGAAATGGACTTCGAGGGTGCTCCAGAAAGTCTGCGCGTCGTAATAGTTGATGCAGTGCGCCTCGGAGACGCGCCACATCTGGCCGCGGCCGTCGTATTGATCGGCGGCGAGAATCTGCCACGAGTCCTCGTCGATGTAGAAGGTCCGGCGCGCGTAGAGATGCGAGGTGCCGGGCTTCAGTTTCGCGTCAACGACCCAGACGCGGTGCAGCTCGTAGCGCGCGAGGTCCTGGTTGATGTGAAGCGGCTTCAGGATGTCGGAGTTTTTAACTTTGTCGCTGTGCAGCCGGTAGGAATTGTAGGGCACGATCATCTCCCTCTTGCCGACGAGCGTCCATTCGTAGCGGTCGGGCGCGCCGTTAAACATGTCGAACTGATCGCTGGTGCGCTGGCCGTCGGCGGCGGTGCCGGGATTGTCGTAGGCGACGTTCGGCGCGCGCGTGACGCGGCGGCGGCCGGCGTTGTAAACCCACGCGCGCCGCGGCTCCTTCACCTGATCGACGGTCTCCTGCGCGAGCAAAATCGTGCCCGCGAGACGGGCGGGGGCGGTCACGGCCTGCTTGTAGAAGACGAGCGTGTTGGTGTCTTCCAATTCCTTCATGGAAATTTCCGCGCGGCTGTAGTTGAAGAGAAACTCGTCCTCGAATTTTACCAGCTGGTAGCCGCCGCCGCGCTCCACCGCCGCCTGATCGATGTGACGCACGGCCGCGACCCCGCGGTAGCGCGTGAGAAAATTCCAGACCACTTCCAGGCCCGTGCCGGGAATTGGGAACGGCGCGCCGCGCACGGCGTTGCTGATGCCGTTACCGCCATCGACGAGCTTGGCCGTGATGGCGTTCTTTTTCGTGGCGTCGTAGATGTTCTGCGGGTTCGAAGCGCTGCGGCGCGTGGGATAGACGATCAGTTTGTAGTCGGGGTAGGCCTTGAACAACGCGAGCTGTCCGGCCGTGAGCTGCGCCGCATATTGGCCGGAGCTGGCCGCCGTGATCGTGAAGCGCGGCTGATCGCCGGCAAACGGATCGGGGTGATGGTCGCCGACTTTGTAACCGGCGGGGGCGGACTTGATGCCGCCGTCCCACGCGGGGATCGTGCCATCGGCGTTGCCCTTGGCCTCGGCGCCGAGCGGCGTGAGATCCTGGCCGAGGCGGGCGGCTTCGCTTTCGCTGACGGCGCCATGCGCGATGCCGACAGAAAAAAAGAGGCTGCCAGCCGAGAGGAGAGAGGATAAAATTTTCATAACTGGAAAACTGGGTCAAAGATGGGGTTCTTGGGTTTTATCATTCTGAACACAGCGAAGAATCCAGCAGGATATTCGCATCGTGAAAGCGCGCTGGAACTCCAAGTGGATTCTTCGCTGCGTTCAGAATGACAAGGGAGGTTCAGAAGGAGAATTTCAGCGTCGTGGCGAAATAATCGCGGTCCGAGAGCAGGTTGTAGCGGCCGG
This sequence comes from Opitutaceae bacterium, assembly GCA_025352845.1. Taxonomy (GTDB): domain Bacteria; phylum Verrucomicrobiota; class Verrucomicrobiia; order Opitutales; family Opitutaceae; genus ER46. Next base: position 3,515 of record JANXSC010000238.1, on the reverse strand, counting down.
CGCCGGAGAAGTTGACGTAGCGCAGCTCCAGCGACCACGCGTTGCGGTAGGTGAACTCGACGGCGAGGTTCAGGCTCTTGCGGCCCTTGATGTAGTTGCCGAGCGGGAGCGGGGTGTTGCCGTTCACGTCGTGCGCGAAGGCGAGGCTCGGCTGCATGTTCACGTTCGGGAAGACGTTGTTGTAGTCGAGGCGCGCGAGGAGCTGGTAGCCCCACGAGAATTTGTCGGCAAACGCCGACTCGGGCGTGGCGGCGAATTGCGGGAAGCCCGCGCCGTTCATCGCGGTCTGCGAGCCCGAGGTAAACGTGCCCGGGCCGTCGTAGCGCAGCGTGCTCTTGCTCGGGAGATTCGCCCAGACGCCGCCGACTTCACCGAGGAGCGTGAACTGCTGCGAGCCGAGCATGGGGCCGAAGACTTTCGTCATTGTCGATTGCGCGGTCCACACGCGGTGGCGGCGGTAGCCGGAAACTTCCTTTCCATATTGGCCGAGGAAATTGCCGAGCTGGTTGTTCGCGCCGAACTGCGGGGCGAGCGCGGAGAGCGCGGCGAAGAGCAGCTCGACGTCGTCCACCTGCAGCGGCACGTCGTTCTTCAAACCGATTTCGCCCTGCCACGAGATGCCGCTCTTGCCGAGCGCGGTGTTGAAGCTGACGCCGTAGAGGTTGAGGCCTTCCTTGTATTCCGTGAAGTAGCGGCCGCTCGCCGCCGCCGTAAGCAGCGCGATCTGGCGTGCGCCGGCGATCGCGGCCTGCACGGGCGCGCTCTGGAGCGTGGCGATTTCCACCGGCGTGAGCGTCTGCGGCGCGAGCGAGGACTTCACGATGATTTGGAAAATCGCCGCGGCCTGTGGGCCGGCGGCGGCGGCCGGCACGCCACCGCGGATGAATGCCGCGGTGAGCGGCCCGGTGAGATTCGTGTCGATCGCGACGGTCGGCGTGCGGGCGCTGATGACGGGCGAGCGGCTGTTGTAGCGCGCGTAGTAGAAGCCGAATTCGGTGTTGTTGAGGCCGGGCGCGAGCACGCGCGTGGCGACGCCGTATTGGTTGAAGTTCCCCGCATCGCGATCCTTCTCGCGCGAGATGCCGCCGATCGGGCTGCCGAGATCGGGAATGCTGCCGAAGCCGAGCCACACCGTCTTGCCGCCGCGCGTCGCAAAATCGTTGGTGGAAAAATAAGTGCCGGCGGGCTCGAGTTCGTTGCGACGGAATTCGAGGAGCCAGAACGGCTCGACGGTGACGTTCTGCGCCACGCCGATGGACGCCTTCACCATGTTGACGGGCAGCAGCGCTTCCTTCAGCTCCGCCCCCGGGTTGCGGAGCTTGGAGAGATCGGCGGAGTTGACGACGTTGATGCCGTTCGGGATGAACGTGCTCTCGCCGAGGCTCAGCACCTGCCGGCCGATGCGCAGGTCGAGCGGCATGCCATTGCCGACGGTGAATTTCGCCTTCGCATACATGTCGAGCAGCTCCGCACCGCTCACGACGCGATCGTGCGCCTGATCGGAGAGCGGCGTGCGGAGGGTGTTGTCAGACTTGAAATCGCGGAACCAGTAGCCGCGCACGAGCGCGCCGACGTTGCCGAACTTCAGCTCGAGGTCGTGGCTGCCCTTCACGAGTTCGGAGGCCCAGCCCTTGCCGTAGTTGACGTTGCCGTCGTCGTTATTGACGGAATTCTGGCGGCCGGCGACGCCCTTGAACACCGTGGTGATTCCGTAGAAATCCGGGTCCGGATCTTTCAACCGGTAGCTGCCGCCGAAGGACAGCGTGGAATCGAAGTTGCCCTTGAGATCGCCGATGGTGAAGGGCACGGCGCGGGCGGAGGGCGCGAGCAGGGCCAGGGCGGTGAAAGCGGCGAGACTGCCGCGGCTCAACCGGTGGGCGACGCAAGGAGACGATTGATCTTTCATAAGGGAAGGGAGCGGTTGCCTGGGACGCAGGCGGGGAGGGGTTTGGGTTTCGCGGGCGAGCCGCGCTTGCCCGGCGAAGAAATGACCGCGCCCGGCATGGGGCAAGAGCGAATATGGCGACCGCGACCGCCAGAAGTGTCTGCGGCTTTGACGCGCCGCCGATTTCCGCAACGGTGCGGGCTCGATCCATGCAGGCTGCGACCCACATCCACGTCAAAGGCGCGCGCGAGCACAACTTGAAGAACCTCGAGTTGCGCATCCCGCGTGGAAAACTCGTGGTCATTACCGGCCCGAGCGGCTCCGGCAAATCGTCGCTGGCCTTCGACACGATCTACGCGGAGGGCTACCGCAAATACATCGAGTCGCTCAGCGCCTCCGCGCGCGCCGTGCTCGACCAGCTCAAGCGGCCCGATGTCGATTTCATCCACGGCCTCTCGCCCGTGCTCGCGATCGAGCAGCGCACCGGTGCCGGCGGTCCGCGCAGCACCATCGCCACCGCCACCGAGATCGCTGACTACGCGCGGCTCCTCTGGGCGCTCGCCGGCGAACAGACTTGTCCGAAAGACGGCGGCCGCGTCGTCAAGCGTTCGCTCGACGACAATGTCCGGCGCGTCCTCGCCGAGTGCGCCGGCGAGCGCATCATGCTGCTCGCGCATTTTATGCACGCGAAGCCCAGCGTGCTGCGCGACGAACTGCCGCGCCTGCGGCAACGGGGCTTTCAACGCGTGCGTCTCGATGGCGAAATCAAAAACCTCGACGACGACAAGCTTCTGCCCGGTGGCGTTAAGGCCGTGAACGTCGACCTAGTCGTCGATCGCCTCGTGGCCACGGTCGACCAGCGCAGCCGGCTCGCCGATTCGCTCGAACTGGCGTTTCGCGAGGGCAAGGACCGCGCGATTGTGCTCGCGCAGAAAACGGCGGACGCGCCGTGGCGGGAACTACACCTCAGCCAGTCGCTGGCCTGCGAGATTTGCGGCGACGTGTTCGAGAAACTCACGCCGCGGCATTTTTCCTTTTCGCATCGTGAGGGCGCGTGCCCGACGTGCGATGGCCTTGGCCGCAAACTCCGTTTCGTCCCCGAGCTCGTCATCCCCGATCCGGAGAAGTCGGTGCGCGAAGGCGCGATCAAACCGTGGCGCATCGGCGGAAAAAATCTCATCATCAAACACAACGCGCTGCTCAAGCAGCTCGCGGAGCAGTTGCCCTTCGACCCCGAGGTGCCGTGGAAGAAACTCCCCGAGGCCACGCGCGACGCAATCTTGCGCGGGGCGGGGGAGCGGCAATTCGCGTTTAAGATGCGCCGCATGCGCGAGGCCAAGGCGATGCCGTTCGCCGGTGTGATTCCGGATTTGGAGGAGAGCTTCCGCCACACCGACAGCGAGGGCTTCCGCGCCCGGCTCACGACCTACATGGTGAGCGGCGAGTGTCCCGAATGCCACGGCACGCGGCTCAATGGCAGAAGTAGCGCGGTCAGCCTGACCGCGCTTGCCGGAGCCGATCGCGGACAGGCTGACCGCGCTACAACTCGGCTCACTTTCCCGCAATTCATGGCCCTCGACATCGCCGCAGCCCAAACCTTCGCCCACGAACTCGTCGCCGCGCACGGCGA
>JANXSC010000200.1 GCA_025352845.1 Opitutaceae bacterium | reverse complement strand
CTAACTCTGCCGCACCACACGCAAAGTGCATGACAGCCTCTATGCTCCGACGGACTACGAACGCCCTTCGTCGCGGGCATCAGGCCCCTCCCACAATTTACGCCGGCTCTCCAGTCACAAGAAACCAATCTGCATCCCGTCTCCAAGCCGCCTGAGGATGTAGTCGCCTTTTCTCACCACCGATCATTTGTTGGCTGGCCGACGTTGCCACACGCTGCCGGGTGCGCGAATGTTTGGACGGTTTCACCCGACACGGTTGAAGTCGACCAATGAATATTTCCGAAAAAATCCCTGGAAGTGCCCCCGCCTTCGATCTGGAATCAGTCATCTTGACGGCGGAGCTGAGTCGGCGTCCCTCGCGCGCTCCCGACTATGCGGCGGAGAACCGCGCCCTGACCGCTTTGGCGCAGGAGATGGCGAGCTCGCCCGATGGCATTCTGCGGAAGCTCGCGGAAACCGTCCTGCTTCTGTGCCAGGCCCACTCCTTCGGGATCAGTCTGTTGGAGTCGGACGGCCAACGATTTTACTGGCCCGTCATCACTGGCCAATGGGCTTGTCATGTCGGGGGAGGCACGCCGCGCGAGTTCGGCCCGTGCGGCACGGTCCTGGATCGCAACGCCGCGCAACTCATGTCGCACCCGGAGCGCCACTTCACCTATCTGGCCCCGGCCACGCCGCCAATTGAAGAAGTGTTGTTGCTCCCCTTTTACGTCGGGGAAAAGGCCGTCGGCACGATTTGGGTTGTCAGCCACGAGACGGGTCGCCGCTTCGACGCGGAAGACCTGCGCTTGATGACCAGCTTGTGCAACTTTGCGGCGGCGGCTTACCACGTGTCGCTGGCCCAGAAAGCGACGACAAAGGCCAACGATGAATTGCAGCAAAGCGAAGGGCGCTATCGGACGCTGTTCAATTCGAAGGACGAAGGTTTTTGCATTATCCAATCGCTGTTCGACAAGAACGACACGCCGCAGGATTACCGCTATTTGGAGGTGAACCCCGCGTTTGAAAAACAGTCGGGACTGACCCAAGTCGTGGGCCGGACGATCAAGGAGCTGGTGCCGGGGATCGAACGTTATTGGATTGAGACTTTCGGTCAGGTGGCCTTGACGGGCACTCCGGTCCACGTCGAGAACTACGTGGCGGAAATGAACCGCTGGTTTGAGGTGAGCGCCCTCCGCGTGGGCGATCCGGCCAGTCGCAGAGTGGTCTGCCTGTTCACCGACATCTCGGCGCGCAAATTTGCCGAGGCCGCGCTGGCTCAGGAAAAAGCACGCACGGAAAACATTCTTTTCAGCATCACCGACGCCTTCCTGACGCTGGATCGCGACTGGCGTTTCACCTACTTCAATACGCGCGCGACGGAAATTTTTGAATCGATGAATGCCCCCGCCGACGTGCTGGGCAAAAATATTTGGGAAGTTTTCCCCGACCTCGTCGGCTCGATCCTCGAACGCGAATATCACCGCTCGATGGACGAACGGGTGAGCGTCACTTTCGAAATCCACTACCAATTTGAGCTATGGCTCGAAATCACCGCCTATCCATCGGCAGACGGGATTTCGGTGCTCTTCCGCAACATCACCGAACGCAAAGACGACGAACGGCGCAACGAATTCCTGGCCGCCTTTCCGCAGCAACTGGCAGATGCGACCACGGAGGCGGACCTCGTCAGAATCGCCGTCGAGGCGGTGGGCAGTCACCTCCAGGTCGATCGCTGCTATTTTGTCGAACGCCATGCCCAGAAAAACCGGCTGACGCTGAGCCATAACTGGCTGCGCGGGCCGTCGCCCAGTCTGGAAGGGGACTACGATCTGCGCGATTTTGACGGCCCGGAGTGGTGGCGGCAGTATTCCGGCGGAGCTTCGGCCATCGATAATGTCTCCAGCAAAAACTACGGGGTCGACGATGTAAAAACCGATCCCTTCACCCGGGGAAAAATTTCCAGTTATGAAGCGGTGGGCATCGGGGCGTATGCGGTGCAGCCGTTCCGCCGGGATGGCGAACGGGCGGTGTGCCTGGCCATCACCGAAGCCTTTCCGCGCAAGTGGACGGCTTACGAAATGCACATTCTGGACGATGTGGTGGCGCGCGTCTGGCCGCTGGTGGAACATGCGCGGAACGAACAATCGTTGCTTGAAAGCGAGAAGCGTTTCCGTGCGCTGGTTACGGCCAGTTCTGACGTGGTATATCGCATGAACGCGGATTGGAGCGAGATGCGCCAGCTCGATGGTCGGAATTTCGTCAACGACACGGATGGACCAAGCCGCACGTGGTTTACGGATAACATTCACGCGGCGGATCAGCCTCAAGTGAGGGCGGTCATCAACGAAGCTATCCGCACCAAGAGTAATTTTGAGTTGGAGCACCGCGTGCGGCGCGTGGACGGCAGCTTTGGCTGGACGTTCTCACGCGCCATCCCGCAGCTTGATGCGAAGGGTGAAATCACCGAATGGTTCGGTGCCGCGAGTGATGTTAGCGGGCGCAAGGAAGCCGACGATCAATTGCGCGCCGCCCACGATTCCTTCCGCCACCTGGTGGAGCAATCGCCCTTCGGAATCTATGCGGTGGACGCGGATTTCCGGCTCGTGCTGGTGAGCGCCGGGGCGCAGAAGGTGTTTGAAAACGTCCGTCCGCTCATCGGTCGGGACTTCGCCGAAGTCCTCCGCCTCGTCTGGCCGGAGCCTTTTGTCACCCAGGCCCTCACGATCTTCCGCCGGGTGTTGGCAAGCGGCGAGCCCTACCACGCGCCGAGCACCGTAGAGAAGCGGCAGGACACGGCCGCAGAGGAGTCCTACGACTGGAAGGTCGAGCGCATCACCCTGCCCGACGGACGGTCCGGCGCGGTCTGTCATTTCTACGATCTCTCCGAGCGCAAGAAGGCGGAAGACGCGTTGCGCGCGAGCGTGCAGCGGCTCCGTTTCATGGCTGAGTCCATGCCGCAAAAGATCTTCACCGCCAAACCGAACGGAGACACCGATTATGGCAACCGGCAATGGCTCAAGTTCACCGGCCTGACGTTAGGGAAGCGCTGATTAATTCGATGCAGTTGGAAACCGAAAAAATCAAAGCCTCTTACGGGCAGATATTCAGCTGCACACAGCCGGTTTGCCGCGAAAATTAGTCACTGCGCGATTAGCAAAACCTTCGGCGATAATTAAT
>JANXSC010000190.1 GCA_025352845.1 Opitutaceae bacterium | reverse complement strand
CGGCGAGGAACCACAGGCTGTAGCCGCCCGCCACGAGCACGTAGGAGGAGGTCCAGATTTTTTTGATGACTGGAAACTGCAGGTGCCACAGCCACCCGAGCGCGACGCACACGACCCCGGCGATGATCAACGTGCGGAGCTTCTTCGCGTCCCCGAGATCGGGGCGGCGCATCAACAACCCCGCGAACACGCCGATGAGGCACGTCGCGATCGCCGGCAGCGTGCTCAGGAAACCCTCGGGATCGTAGTAGGTGTCATATTTGCGGCCGGGGAGATATTGGAAATCGAGGTGGTTGGTGAGATTGAGGCCCGGCTCGTAGTGGCCGGTGACGCGTGCGGTCGTCGCGTCGAACGCGGCGCGCACCTGCTCCGTCGTGGGCTTGGCAGTGCTGAGCTGTCCCGCGAGCACCGTCTTTTCGAGCTGGATGTCGCGAATCGGGACAAACGTGAGCAGCGCCCAGTAGCCGACGAGAATCGCCGCGCCCACCGCCGCGAGCGCGCGCGGCTTCAGAAAGCAAAACAGCAGGCCCGCGCCCGTGTAGGCGAGCGCGATGCGCTGCAGCACGCCGAGGAGGCGCATGTCCGGCCAGGGATTCGTGAACCCTCCGCTGTAAAAGATTCCGATCACAAAGATCAGCGTGCCGCGCACGAGCACGCGCTTCGCAGCCGCCGCCCGGCCGTGCTGTTCGATCTGTTTCGAGAGCGAATAGACCAGCGACGCGCCCGAGATGAAGACGAAAAGCGGAAAAATCAGATCGTAGAACGTGAAGCCCACCCACTCGCGGTGATCGAGCTGGCCGGCAAAGAATTTCGCGACCGCCGAACCATTGACTTCGCCGAGCGCGGTCACGAACGCATCGGCCCCGAGGATCCAAAACATGTCGAACCCGCGCAACGCATCGAGCGAGACGAGGCGTTGGGACGCTGGCGCGGAGAGGGCGGGGGAAGGAGAACTCATGCGGGCGGGGTGTCGCCGAGCAGGACGCAAGCCCGGCGCGCGGTCAATGCGGCGCGTTAGCTTTGGAGTGCGGCGGCTGGACGCCGCTTTCGACGGGCCGGCTCGACGGCCCGCCCTGGATGGAGATCGGCGCGTCGAGCCGCGCCGAACAAAGCGGCGTCGAGCCGCCGCACTCCAAAGTTCGCGCAAACGGTCACTCCGCTCCCGCCAGCTCCGCCAGCGGCACGACTTCGACGCGTTTCTCCAGCCGGTAGCGGCGCTCGCCGGGATACACCACGAACAGCTCGTCGAGCTTCAGATCGGCGAGCGCGATGCGCATCGACGGTGTGAGCGTGGGGGCGTCGGCGCGCTTGCACTCGACGCCGATGCGCTTGCCGCCCCGGAAGAGCACGAGGTCGATCTCGGCGCCGTTGTGCGTGGCCCAGTAATAGGCTTCGTCGGGACGCAGGGCCTTGAGCACCTCCTCGACGGCGTAGCCCTCCCACGAGGCACCGAGCTTCGGGTGGTGCTCGAGGTCGCGCTGCGTGCCGAGGCCGAGCAACGCGTGGAGCAGGCCGCTGTCGCGCACGTAGATTTTCGGCGCCTTCACCTGCCGCTTGCCGAGATTCTCGAACCACGGCGGGAGCTGCCGCACCATGAACACGCCGGTCAGCAAATCGAGGTAGCGGCGCACGGTGGATTCGTTGACGCCGAGCGCGCGCGCCGGGTCCGCCGCGCCCCAGATCTGGCCGTGGTAGTGCGCGACCATGCTCCAGAAACGGTGCAGCGCCGGCGCCGCGACGCCCACGCCGAGCTGCGGCAGATCGCGCTCGAGAAACGTCTGCAAAAACTGCCGCCGCCACGCGAACGAGTCCGCCTCGCTGCGCGCCGTGAACGCGAGCGGAAACCCGCCGCGCAGCCAGTGCCGCGCCTGTGCGTCGGCGCCGAGGTCCGCCAGCCGGAAGCCTTCCAGCGGCACTGTCTCGATCCGGCCGGCGAGCGTCTCGGCCGACTGCCGCAACAACTCGGGCGCCGCGCTGCCGAGGATGAGAAACCGCGCTGGCAGCGGCTGCCGATCAGCCAGCACGCGCAGGAGCGGAAACAACTCCGGCCGCCGCTGGATCTCGTCGACGACTACGAGGCCCTTGAGCGGGCGCAGCGCGGTCTCGGGTTCGTCGAGCCGTGCGAGGCTCGTGGGATCCTCGAGATCGAAATAGTTGGGCGAGTCGGCAGCAACGAACTGGCGTGCGAGCGTGGTCTTGCCGCACTGGCGCGGGCCGAGCA
>JANXSC010000163.1 GCA_025352845.1 Opitutaceae bacterium | reverse complement strand
ACCGTGCCGCGCCCGCGGTCGGGTTTGTCGTGCAGGTGCGCCTCGCGCTCGCGAATCTCCGCCAGCGGCCGCGTCAGATCCCGGTTCCACTCGATGGCGTTCATCGCGAGATCGAGGTGCGCGTCGAAGATAAGCGGAGGCGACATGGCGGAGTTAGAAAAACAATCCGAGCAGCAGCGTGAACCCCAGTCCGACGACACCGATGATCGCCTCGACCACCGACCACGTGCGCAGCGTCTGGCCGACGGTGAGTCCGAGGCAATCCTTCACGATCCAGAAGCCGCCGTCGTTCAGGTGCGAAAGGGACAGCGAACCGAAACCGAGCGACAGCACGAGCAACTCGCGATTGATCTCGGGATGCGCGACGAGCAGCGGGGCCAGCAATCCGGCGGCCGTCGTAATCGCCACCGTCGCCGATCCCGTCGCCACGCGGATGAACGCCGCGATCAACCAGCCGTAGATGAGCGGCGGAAGGTGGAGATTGGCCGCGAGCGACCCAAGGGCGTTCGCCACGCCCGCCTCGCGCAGCACGCGCGCGAATCCACCACCCGCCGCCACGACCAGCAGCATCACGCCGATGCCGGCGATGCTCTGCTCCGTGAAACCCAGCAGTTGCCCGCGGGTGAAACGACACGCCCGCCCGAAAATTCCCATTGCCGTCAGCACCGCGAGCACGAGCGCCGTCACCGGGTGCCCGGCAAACGCGAGCGCCTCGCGCCCGCGATGGCCAGCGGGCAGCGCGAGTTCGCCGACCGTCGCGAGCAGCATCAGCGCAATCGGCAGCGCGATCACAAAAACCGTCGCGCCGAATCCGGGCCGCGGCGTGTTTCCATTCGCTTCCGTCGTCCGCAACGCCGGTGCCGCGACCGCCACGCGTGGCCCGACCCATCGCGCGAAGAGCGGCCCCGCGATCAACGCGGTCGGAATTCCCGCGACCAGTGCGAGTGCCAGCACCAGCCCCGGTTTCGCGCCGAGCGCATCGATCGCGACGACGGGACCGGGATGCGGCGGCGTGAGGCCGTGCATCACGGATAGAAACGCGACGAGCGGCAGCGCCAGCAGGAGAAAGGGCCGTTTCGTTTCGTGCGTGAGCGAGACAATCACGGGTAACAACAACAACAGCCCCACGGTGAACCATGTGAGCAGCCCCACGACGAGCGCCAGCGCGACGACACACCACACCGCGCGCTTCGGCCCGAAAAACTTCGCGAAGCGCCCGGCCAACACCTCCGCGCCGCCCGACTCCGCGAGCAGTTTACCGACGATGGCACCAAGCGCGATGATGGCGGCGATGCCGCCGAGTGTCGCACCGACGCCGTCTTGAAACGCCTTCAATGCCGCGAGCGGTGCCATTCCCGCGCCGACGCCGACTAGCATCGCGGCGAGCAGCAGCGCGAGAAAAGCGTTCACTCTGCCCCAAGTGACGAGCGCGACGAGCACCGCAATCGCGGCGAGCGCTAGCACCAGCAGCGAAGTGGGCGACGCAGCCACGGGTCAAAACGTGAGCCGCCGCGCGCGCGCCTCGACGCGCCACTGCTCCGTGACGCGGCCGCCGCGCACGACCTGCACGCTATCGTGCAGCGCCGTCGTCGGGCAGATGTGCCACGGAATGCCATAGAGCGCCGTGCCGACGGGAAATTCCGCGGCCCGTGGCGTCTCGATCACGAGGTGCTCCTCGCTGTGCACGACCGGCTGCGCGTCGGGCAACGCCGGGAAAATCACGCGCGGCTGCGGCATCTCGCTCGCCACCGCCTTGTGCCCGAGGTCGAGGCAGAGGCGGTTCGACGCCGGCCGGCTGATCACGCGCGTGAGGAGCACGGCGGCGTTGAGGAAATCGAGGTCGGGGATTTTTTTCGCATAGCCCGCATCCCACAGCACACACGTGCCCGGGCTACACTCCACGCCCTCACGGCGCGCGTGAATCGGAAACGTGGGCGTGCCGCCGCACACGATACGCGGCACCGGCAAACCGTCGCGCTTCAACTCGTCGCACAACGCGCTCACCAGCGCGAAGCCTGCGTCGGCCGCGACCACCCGCTCGCCGAGGTCCGCTTGGTGCAGATGGCCGTCGTAGGCGTGGAGCCCGCCCGCGCGAATCCCGCGCGTCGTCGCCATCGCCCGGTAAAGTTCCCGTGCCGCCTGACCGGGCGCGATGCCCGAACGGCGAAATCCCACGTCGAGATCGATCAGCAGCTCCAACGTGGAGTCTGCGGCCACGGCGGCGCGGCCGTAATTTGCGAGCGCACCGGAATCATCGACGAGCGTGGAAAACGCGACGCCCGGATACGCCTGCGTGAGCGCGATCCAACGGGCGACGTTCGGGCCGACGAGCTGCGTCGCGAGCAACACATCGGTCGCGCCCGCGCGCGCCGCGAGTTCCGCCTCGGCGATGGTGGCGCATTTGCACTTCGTCACGCCGAGCGCGACCTGCTGCGCGACAATGGGCGCAAGCTTGTGCGTTTTGATGTGCGGCCGGAGTCGCGCCGGCGAACCGACGATCGCGAGCATGCGCCGGAGATTTTCCGTCACACGCTCGGCGTAGATCAGCAGCGAGGGCGAAGCGACGTCGGCCTCGTTTTCCACCCGCATCCAGTCGGCGCTCATGGTTCAGGTCAGCTCGAAGATGCCCTCGATCTCCACCGCGATGTTGCCGGGCAGCGAGCCCATGCCCACGGCGCTGCGCGCACCGATGCCGTCCGCCTCGCCGAAGACCTCCGCGAAAAGCTGGCTGCACCCGTTGATCACTTTCGGGTGGTCTTGGAAATCGGGCGCGGCGTTCACCATGCCGAGCAGTTTCACCACACGCTTCACGCGATTGAGCGAGCCGAGATGCGCCCGTAACGTCGCGAGGATCGCGAGGCCGGTTTGCCGCGCGGCGGCGTGGCCCTGATCGAGGTTCAGGTCGGCACCGACGCGTCCCTCGATCCACGTGCCATCGACGCGCAGCGGTCCATGACCGGAGACGTAGGCCAGCCCCTGCACGACCACGACCGGGCGGTAAACGGCCACGGGCTTCGGGGCGGCGGGCAGAACGAGGTTCAACTTGGCGAAGCGATCTTCGTGCGTCATCACGCAGAACGTGGCGGGGTTTTTCGGCGAGAGCACGCGATTTTTTGCGCGTCGTTGGCAGCCGCACCCCTCGCTACCCTTATCATGGATCCTCAAAAGGGGAGACATTGCATCCGAGGTAGGGCAGGTCTTCGACCTGCCCTTTTGGCCGTCGAAGGGCGGGTCAGAGACCCGCCCTACTTTCAAATCCGTGTCGTCACATCTTTGGGCAAGTCTCGATCGAACGCAGCCGAGGCACCGACCAAGGTCGGGCCCTGCAATTCCACCGTAGCGCGAGCTTGCTCGCCGCCTCAATCAAGGAGCAGGCGACGGTTATTCAGGCCCTCACCGCCGATTCGCGATCCAGAACAACACGCCCACCACGATGAGCGCGGCGACGACGGCGAGCGTAATCTTGAGCCAGCTTTTCGGATAGTGGCCGGCGATTTGGCCGCTGTAGCCGTTGATCACGACTTGGTAGGCCTTGCCGTAAAAATCGTAGGTCAGCAGCCACACGGGCACGAGGATGTGCTTGAAGGTCTGGCCCGAATAATTCGCGTCAACTTGCAGGTTGCGGTGCGTATCGCCGGGCACCTGCGCGGCGCAGAGCGATTCGAGCTCGCGGTCCATCCGGTTGCGCGCGGCCTGCGCGGCGGCGAGCAGATCGATTTGGTAGCGCTCGACGACCCAGCCGGCGAGGTAGCCGGGATTGTAAGGCTTCAGCTCCTTCGTGGGAAACGGTTCGACCGACGCGAGCAGGTCGGGTTGCACACCGCGCGAGGCGGCGACGAGTTCATCGTCGAAGAAGTGCGCGAGTTCGCCGGCGCTCGGCTGCCAGCGCGTGCGCTGGACCTGGCGCGTCTCGGTTTCGCCCTTCGCGTTGGTGAACCGCTCCGTCTCGTAATAATGGTAGCCGCTCTCGGCGGTCCACGCGGCGTCCACGTGCGCGTCGAACGTCCAGTAGGGAATGTAGAGCCCGCGCACGGTGTCGGTGGCGGCGCGCGATTTCAGGGCGTTGGGCGCGAACCAGCGGCCGGCGAGCCAGCCGCGGATGGCGTCGCGCACCTGCGCCTCGGCGAGCTTGAACTCGAGCAGGCTCTCGGGGCGAAACGCGGCCTTCACCTCCTCGTAGGGCACGAGCGCCGACGAGCCGCAGAAATCGCAGCGCTGCCCCACCCGCGCCGGATCGAAGACCGAGATCGCCTGGCAGCTCTGGCAGCGCACCTGGGTTTTCTCCGCCAACCAGCCGCGCGCCGTGTCGGGGATGGCGCGGAGAGCGGTCGCGAGGTCGTGCTCGACGATTTTTTCGGTGGCGGTGAAGCCGGTCAGCTCGACATCGGCGGGCGAGGTCGTGCCGCAGAAACTGCAGACGAGCGCCTTCTTCGCGGGATTCCACACCGCCTCCGCGCCGCAGGCGGGGCAGGAGAATTTATTGCGGGCGACGGCTTCGGGCATGGAATTGCTTCAGAGCTGCGCTTTGTGACGGATAACTGTCACGAGAGCTAATAATGTATTCCCAATGCTAGGGTCAGAATTCCGACGACCGCAGAAATACTTTGAACCCAAGAGGCGTAGATTTGAATGCAGAAAAGCTTAATAAGTCTCTTCTCAGCAGCTAAGAGATCGACTGCATCGTTTCGGGCAGCTTGAAGCATCAGCTTTCGTAGCGGCTGCAAAAATGGAGCAGCCATCCTAGATTGGAATTCTTCCGGGGAAATCGATGCTCCCTGCAACATTGCTTTTCCTTCCGGCTTATCGAATTCGACGTATAGCTCATCGAGTAAAGTTAGGCCTTTCCTAATCGCGATACCCAGCTGCTTTGCAGTCGCACCAGCGAGCATCGAGATAACCAAAAAGATAATGCCCCAACGCAGGCCAGTGACAGAAACGATCTTTGAAACGGAATTTAGATTGGCGACGAGTAACCCCAAGATTGCGGCGACGCCCGTGACGCACCACGCAGCGAACTCCTCCACGGGTTGAGCAATGGAGAGAGTTCCGGCGTAAACTAACCGAAGAAGATTTTCCTCTGGCTTTAGATGAGGTGGATAGTGCATGCGGATCAGTATCTCAGCTCTTCAAAAATTCCTCCAGCCCCGTGCGGGGGATGCGCCAGCTTGCACCGATTTTTTTGCCCTTGAGCGAGCCGTCGGTGAGCGAGGCGACGACGTCGGCTTCGCTCACACCGAGGAGTTTCGCGGCGTCGGCGGGACTGAGAAGTTCGGGGAGCGCGCTCGCGAGCGAGCTGCCTACGGGCGGAGCGGCAGGCGCAGGCGCACCGCCGGCGGCGGGC
>JANXSC010000149.1 GCA_025352845.1 Opitutaceae bacterium | reverse complement strand
CGAGTTTGAAGGCCCACTTGTAGAGATCCATGTTGGCGTGCAGGCAGCCACGTTGCTCGAGCTGCGCGGTGTCGGTGCGCGTAGGCTGGAGCTTGTTGAGTGGGCGCGCGGGCTCCGTGAAAAAACGAAACGCGTCGAAATGCGAGCACGTGATCGGCGAGGCCCCGACGATGCGCGCGAGTTCGGCGGGCGCGAAGCGGAGCGGATAGGCGTTGTGCCGCACTTCGTCGGGAGTCTGCCGGTAAATCATCGCCCACTCGTGCAGGCCGAAGCAGCCGAAGAAGGCGGGACGCGTCTGCATCGCGCCGAGCATCGTGTGGAGCCACGCGACAAACTCGCGGCGGTGGGCTGGCAGCGCCGCAGGATCGAGGGCGATGGCGGGCGTGGCACGGGCATCCTGCCCGTGTTGGGGATTGGGTGTTGAAATCACGGGCGAGACGCGCGTGCCACATTCGACCTCGCGATATTCGGGCCAGCGGAGAAACGCGCGTGCCATTTCGCCAGCGAGTGCGACGTCCGGTCCCGGATGCCAGCGGCGCAGCCACGCGGGGCGGAAGGCGTAGTAGGTAAAAAGAAAATCGTGGACCGGGTGTTTTTCGCCGTAGGCGGCGCGGGCTTGGTGCGGATCGGTCCAGGCGCGGACGCGTGCCTCGTGCGCACGCTGGCGTTCGCGCCACTCGGATTCGGCAAGGATCGTAAGACTGGCGGTCGCGAGCATCAGGGAAATCAGGTTTCGCGCGCGAGGAGCAGGCGGACGCCCTCGATGGGTGGCGCGGTGATGGCGTTCAGGCGAAGCGCGGTTTGGGGCGCGAGTGCCGCCGCGACGACGGGATGGTTGAGCAATGCGCCGCTGAGGCCGGCGGGAATTTTTTCCAGCGCGATGCCGGGAAAAAGTTTCGCGGCGACGCGATGGGCGAGGGAGAGAAGCTCCGCGGCGGATTCGACGACAACTTCGCGCGCCACGGCATCGCCGGCGTCGGCGAGCCGCAGCACCGCGGGCGCGAGCGCGGCGATCACGCGGTTGGGCTCGGCGTGTTGGTAATAGAAGCGAGTGACGGCGCGGACATCGGCGGTGGCACCGAGTTGCGTGTGATCGCGCACGGCGGGGCCGAGGGCCGAGGGCGGGAGCCAGCCTTGAAGTTCGAGGAGCGCGCGCGCGATGGCGCGGCGGCCGAGTTCGTAGCCGCTGCCGGGATCGCCGAAACGCCAGCCGGTGCCGCCGGCGTAATGGATAGTGCCATCCGGCGCGCGCGCGGCGACGAACGAGCCCGTGCCCGCGTGGAGCACGAGGCCGGGCGCGCCGTGCGTGGAGAGTTCGAGCGTGGGCAGCGAATCGATCGCGGCGGAGACGCGGCCATAGCCGGTGAGCGTGGCGGCGAACTCCTGCCAGAACGTCGGCGCGCCGGACATGAAGAGCAGCGTCGCGCTGATTTTCGATTTTGGATTTTCGATTTTCGATTCGGCGAGCAGCGCATCGAGCGCGGCAGTGACGATCACGCGGGCTTGGTCGGGGCCGGTGACGTTGGGGTTGCAGCCGGGGGCGAGGTGGCGCGCGACGATCTCGCCGCGGGCATCGACGAGGATGCACTCGGTCTTGGTGCCCCCGCCGTCGACGCCGATTTTGAATGCGGAAGACATGAATCTGGAACTCAGGAAATCAGGAAGGGAGGTGCAACAGGCGGTCGTGCTTTTTTCGTGAGTTCCTGATTTCCAGATTTGAATCTCACGCGAGCTGCTTGCTCAGGCGGTGCTTGTATTTTTCGCCGACGGCGCGGTTGTGCTCGATGGCGCCCGGGATGTTTTGGCTGCGGAGGACGGGGAGGTCGTGGCCGTTGTTTTTCAGCCACTCCATCGTCGAAAGCATGAGCCAGTTCAGCAGCGAGGCGCCGATGAAGGTGCTCGTCGGGCCCGTGGCGATCTCGGGCGTGATCTGCAGGATCGTGTCGCCGGGGACGCCGCCGTTATCGAGCACATAGTCGGAGAGTGCGTGAAGATTTTTTCCGCCGGGGTGGACGGTCTTCGCGGTGGACGACATCGTGAGGGAGCAGAGGCCGACGATGACGCAGCCTTTTTTCTTCGCGTGCAGCGCGACCTCGAGGGGTGACGCGTTTTTGCCGGAGTTGGAAATGACGATGACGACCTCGCCGGCGCGGAGTTCGTATTGGCGGTCGTAGCGCTCGACGAGTTTGGTGCCGTAGCCGACGAGGTTTTCGATGAAGCCGGCGGTGGGATCGTTGATGCTCGTGATGCAGACGAGGCCGCCGGCACGGCCGACGATTTCGCGGGCGATGATTTCGCTGTGGCCGGAGCCGAAGGTGTGGATGACCTCGCCGCGGGCGACGGACGCGCCGAGGATCGGCGCGAGCGCGGCGATGGTCGCGGCGTTTTTCTCGCGCGCGGTGGCGAGTAGCGCGAGACACTGGTCGTGATAAACGGAGGCGAGCGGGGAAAGCGACATGGCGGAGGGAATGAGGGAGTTGGCGACAGAGGGAAAGATGGAAAAGGCGGTGTGGTGGGCTGAGGTGTCAGAGCTTGCGCGACGAGAGGTGGCTTTCAGCATCGACGCATGATTCGTGGAGTCGATCACATCAACCTCGTCGTCGCCGATCTGGCGCGGTCGGTGCGATTCTACATCGAGGTGCTGGGCTTCGTGAAGACCGCCGATGTTCATATGAAGGGCGCGTGGATCGAGGAAATCATCGGGCTCAAGGGCGTGGAGGGGTTGGTGGCCTTTGTGGAGCTGCCAGGCGGCGGCGGGCCGCGGCTTGAGCTGCTGCAATATGTGACGCCGGCGGGCGTGGTGCTGCCGGAAAATTCACTGGCGAACACGCATGGGCTGCGGCACATCGCGTTTCGCGTGGAGAACATCGCGGGGATGGCGGCGCGACTGCGCGCGGCGGGTGTGACGCTCTTCAGCGAGCCGGTGCGCGTGCCGGGCGGCGTGGTGAAATTTACCGCGGGCGACAAGACGCTCGTTTATTTTCTCGATCCGGACGGTGTAATTTTGGAGCTGGCGGAGTATGGGTGAGGCGGAGATCCGCGCGCTCACTGCTCCGCTCGCCCGCGGCTGCGGGGCTACGCTTCCCACCGGCCGTAGATGCCGCAGGGGAGGATTTTTCCGTCGCGCTGGATCGGGAGGCCGACTTCGCCGGCGGTGATCTGGCCGCGGTGATCGTGGAGGAGTTCGGCGAGGAGATTCGCGACGACCGTCGGCGAGAGGCGCGCGGTGTAGGCGTTGATGAGGAAGAAGAGCGGTTGGTCGCTGAGGAGCGCGCGGCACTCGGTGAGGAGCGGCCAGAGGTGCTCCTCGAGTTTCCACATCTCACCGGTGGCGCCGCGGCCGTAGGTCGGCGGGTCCATGATGATGGCGTCGTATTTGCGGCCACGCTTGAGTTCGCGGCGGGCGAATTTCAGGCAGTCGTCGGTGAGGTAGCGGATGGGGGCGGCGGCGAGGCCGCTGAGGGCGGCGTTTTCGCGGCACCATTTCACCATGCCTTCGGCGGCGTCGACGTGGGTCACGCTGGCGCCGGCTTTCGCGGCGGCGACGGTGGCGGCACCGGTGTAGCCGAAGAGGTTGAGGACATTCACCTCCCGGCCCGCTTGGCGCGCGGCGGCGATTTTCGCGGAGAACCAGCCCCAGTTGACGGCCTGTTCGGGAAAGAGGCCGGTGTGTTTGAAGCTCGTGGGGTGAATCTTAAAGCTGAGGCCGAGCGGCTCGTAGGAAATTTTCCAGTGATCGGGGAGCGCGCGGCGGAATTCCCATTTGCCGCCGCCTTGCTCGCTGCGATGGTAGATTCCGTCGTAGTTTTCCCACCGCGCGGGCGGCGCTTTCCCATCGGCCGTGTGGCGCGGCCAGATAATCTGCGGATCGGGGCGGACGAGCGTGTAGGGCCCCCAGCGCTCGTGCTTCATGCCGTCGCCGCACTCTAGGAGCTGGTATTCGCGCCAGTGATTGGCGACCAGCAGGGCGGGACGGGCGATGGTGGCGGACATTTGGTAAAAGCGGGAGGCAACTCTCGGTGAGGATGCGTGTCGAGCTGCGGATTCTGATCGTGGCGCCGGGAAGGTCGGCCAATTTCGGCGAAAAACCCGTTCGGACCGTTGACATTGGGTGCCTGCGAACTAGATACGCCGCTGTTTTTCACACCTCCATCCATGAATAAAACCCACCTCCTCCGGGCTTCCCTGGCCCTCGCTGCTGTCGCCTTCGGAGCGGCAAACCTGCCCGCCGACGTCGTTGAGACGAAGAGCGGCGCCCGCATCGTTGGCAAGGTCACGAAGATCGATGGCGGCGCCGTCACGGTTTCCACCGACTACGCCGGTGCGATCACGATCAAACAATCCGAAGTCACGGGCATCACCACCGACGCCCCGATCGCGGTGCGCCTCGCGAGCGGCACGCGCGTCGATGGCAAGGTCTCCACCTCCGGTGGCACGGTGCAGGTCGCTGGCGCCGAGGGCACAATCTCGACCACGGTGGACAAGGTTGCGGCGTCTTGGTCCGCGGGTGGCAAGGATCCGGCAATCGCGGCGCTTGATCGCGGCTGGGCCTTCGAGGCAGCGGTTGATGTCGCCGGCAAGACCGGCAACAAGGAGCAGCTCGCCACTTCGGCGGCGTTGCGCGCCGTGCTCAAGGGCGCGCAGGACACCCTCCAGTTTTACACGGGTTATGATCGTCAAGTCTCCGACGGCGTAAAGTCCGCGGACCAGTTCAAGGCCGGAGTGGACTACGCCAACAACTTCTCGGGCCGCTACTCGTGGTATCTGCGCGACGAAGGTGGCTTTGATCGCATCAAGGACATCGACTTCTATAACGTCGCTGCGGTTGGTCTTGGCTACGACTTCATCAAGGAACCGAAGCAAATCCTCACGGGCCGCGCCGGTCTCTCGTTCCGCAACGAGACCTACCGTGCCAACGACACCGAGCTGAAGCGCCTCCTCGCGCTCCGCCCCGCGCCCACCCTGGTTGACGCCCGCCGCCTCGCCACCAAGGAGCGCGTGAAGAGCGCCGGTCTCGACTTCGGCCTCGCGCACGACGCGACCTTCGCCAATTCGAGAATCGTCAACCGCGTCGCTTACGTGCCGTCGTTTGATGATTTCTCGGACTTTAAGCTCACCCACGAGTCGTTCTACGAGATCCCGCTCCTGAGCACCCAGTGGAAACTCCGCATGGGCGTGAACAACGACTACACCAGCAAGCCCGGCAAGGGCGTGGAGCGCCTCGACACCGGCTACTTCACCCGCCTCGTGCTGAGCTGGAAGTAAGCGCGCGCGCTGCGAGCGGTGCGCACTTACATCATTCCTGCCTTTTTCAAGGGCCGCGCAAGCGGCCCTTTTTTGTGTCCGCGTAGCCGAGCGCAATGGAGCGCCGGGCTGGAGTGCTGCGAATCCGGTTGCGCCCTTTTCGCGATTCGTTCGTCTCTCCATCACCCATGAAGATCCGCGTCTCACCCCTCCTTCCGTTGCTCTGCCTGCTCGCGCCCGCCGTGGCGTTGCGCGCCGCCTCCGGCAACGACGTCAAGCTCACCACCACCGACGACCGCGTGCGCGTCGAGATCGGCGGGCAGTTGTTCACCGAATATATTTTCAAGGGCACGCCCAAGCCCTACCTCTACCCGATCATCGCGGCCGACGGCACGGAGCTGATGCGCCACTACCCGATGAAGAAGAACGTGCCGGGTGAAGTCTCGGATCACCCGCACCACCGCTCGCTGTGGTTCACGCACGGCGATGTCAACGGCCTCGACTTTTGGGGTGAGAGCGGCGGAGCGAAGCAGGGAAAGATCGTAAGCGAAAAAGTTGCCACCGCGGGCGGCAAAATCCTTGCGAGCAACAAATGGGTGGGACCCGACGGAACCGTCCACCTGACCGACAAGACCGTCATCACTGCGCGCGCCGTCGCTGGGGGTCGCATCCTCGACTACGAGGTCACGCTCATCGCCCCCGCCGACAAACCCGTCGTCTTCGGCGACACCAAGGAAGGCTCGATGGCGATGCGCCTGCCGCTCTGGATGACGCCGCCGCACAGCTACTCCGGCGCGGACAAGAAAAAGGTGCAGCACGAGGGTCTCGGCACCATAATCAATGACTCGGGCCAGACGAACGATGCGACGTGGGGCAAGAAATCGGAATGGGTCGATTACTACGCGCCGAAGGACGGCAAGGTTTACGGCATCGCGATGTTCGATCACCCATCGAATCCGCGGCACCCGACGTGGTGGCACGTGCGCTCCTACGCGCTCTTCGCGGCGAATCCCTTTGGCCAGCATGATTTCGAAAACCTCAAGGACCAGCCCAAGGCCGGGGACATGACGATCCCCGCCGGTGGCAGCGTGACTTTCCGCTGGCGTTTTTACTTCCATATGGGCGACGAGAAAACCGCCAAGATCGCGGAGCGCTTCAAGGACTACGCCGCCGGAAAGTGACGAGTAGGGCGGGCTTCAGCCTGCCTTGGAAAGAGCGAATCGTGTTCATGGCGGGCTGAAGCCCGCCCTACCTAGACCCAAAACCCGAGACCCCAAACCCCACTCCCCCCTCGAAAAAAAATGCCCCTCTACATCAATCACCTCACGCGCCGCGCGTTTCTCCGCAACACCGCGGTCGCCGGTGCCGCCACCGCGACGTTCTCCGCCCGCTCCTGGGCCCAGGTCGCCGGCGCCAATGGCGATCTCCGCGTCGCCGTCATCGGTCTCAACGGCCGCGGCGGCAGCCACCTCGGCAGCCTCGCCGGCATCAGCGGCGTGCGCGTCGTCGCCCTCTGCGATCCCGACACCGCCGTGCTCGACCGCGTGAAAAATGGCGGCGGTCGCCGCAGCAAGGCCGGCAAGGGCAGTGACGCGCCGTCACCCTACGCCAACGCGAAAACCTTCACCGACATCCGCGAACTCCTCGCTGCGCCGGACATCGACGCCGTGACGATCGCGACGCCGAACCACTGGCATTCGCTCGGCGCCATCTGGGCTTTGCAGGCGGGCAAGGATGTTTACGTCGAGAAACCCGTTTCGCACAACGTCTGGGAAGGCCGGCAGCTCGTCACCGCCGCGACGAAATACAACCGCGTCGTCCAGTGCGGCACACAGATCCGTTCGGGCGACGGCTTGCGCGAAGCCGTCTCGTGGGTGCGGGCGGGCAATCTCGGGAAAATCACGGCGTCGCGCGGGTTCTGTTACAAGTTTCGCGGCAGCATCGGCAAGACCTCCGGCCCGCAGCCTGCGCCCGCCACCGCCAACTACGATATCTGGTCCGGCCCCGCGCCCGCGGTCGAGCTGCACCGCAAGAAACTCCACTACGACTGGCACTGGGACTATCTCACTGGCAACGGCGACGTCGGCAACCAAGGCATCCACCAGATGGACGTCGCGCGCTGGTTCCTCGGCGAGGCCGGCCTCCCGCGCCACACGCTCAGCATCGGCGGCCGTCTCGGCTACGACGACGACGGCAACACGCCCAACACCCAGGTCGTGATCCACGACTACGCCACCGCGCCGCTGATCTTCGAGGTGCGCGGATTGCCGGCGGGTGCCGGCGCGGCGGTCGCGGCCGCGAGTGGTGACGAAGCCGCGGCGGAGGCCGCGGGCGCGCGCGGCGGCGCGATGGACAAATACCGCGGGGTCGGCGTGGGCAACGTCGTCGATTGCGAGGGCGGCTACGTCGTTTCCTCCAGTTATTTCTCCGCCACGGCCTACGACCGCGACGGGAAGATGCTGAAGGAATTCAAGGGCAGTGACGGCCACATGAAAAATTTCATCGACGTCGTGCGCAGCCGGAAACTCGCCGACCTGCGTGGCCCGATCCTCGAAGGCCACGTGTCGAGTGCGCTCTGCCATCTCGGCAACATCTCGCACCAGCTCGGCCGCGCCACCGCGCCCGCGGCGCTCGCCGAAAAAATCCAGGGCAACACCCCGCTCGTCGAAGCCTACGGCCGCATGACCGAACACCTCGGCAAGAACGGCGTGAACCTCGGCAAAACTCCCGCCACCCTCGGCCTGACGCTGACGGTCGATGCGAAGGCCGAGCGCTTCACCGGCCCCGATGCCGCCGCGGCGAATGCGCTCCTCACGCGCCCGTATCGCGCGCCGTTCGTCGTGCCCGATCTTTCGCGCGCGACGTAGGCGAGGTTCAAAACGGAGCGGCGGTTTCCCAACCGCCGTTTTTTTCCCGCCCGGGCGCGTGGGAAAGCGCCCCTCCTCGCCGAAAGTTGTCGTGCGAGCCTCCGCCCACCCGCCCATGCGCCGCCCCTGTTTGTTTTTCCTCGCCTGCGTGCCGCTGCTCTTCGCGACGCGCGGCGCGGCGGCCGATGATGCGGTGGCGCTCCCGCCCTTCATCGTCGAGGAGGCGAGCAAGGGCCCGCCCTGGCGCTACGCCGAGGCCCCGGGCTACGAGATTCTCGCGCGCTGCAACGACGCCGCCACGCGCCGCATCGTCGCGACGCACCAGCGGCTCCACCACTTGCTCGCCGAGATGCTCCCGCCTTCGCTCCAGCTCCAGTGCTCGCTGCCGCGCACGCTCATCCTCTACGACGAGGAACTGCAACCCGCCGCCTCGCGCGAGGTGATTGCGCGGATGCTCCGGCCCAACGGCATCGAGCCGCCCGAGGATTTTTCGCCGTCGCCGGGATTCCGCGGCATGCGCATCACGCCGCCGTCCGTGCGCCGGCTGAGCTTCCTCCCCAACCTCCGCCTCTGGGATCGCGACGCGATGGCGGTCTTCATGATCGTGCGGCGCGACGATTTTGACGCCGAGCGGCTCGCGCTCACGCACGACTACATTTCCTTTTTGGTGAAGGGCCGCGTGCCGGCGCTGCCGCTCTGGTTTGTGAGCGGGCTGCTCACGCTCTACGCGCAGACGACCTACGAAAGCGACCGGCTCACGCTCGCGGCGCTTTCGTGGATCGCCGAAACGCACACCGACGCCGTGAAAAAAGACCCGAAGACCGCGCCGCCCGTGCAGCCCCTCGCGGATTTTCTGGCGAACCACTTCGCGTCGCCCACCGAGCCGTTCACCTTTGATCCGATCAAGGCGTGGCAGGCGCAAGCCGCGCTCCTCGTGCGCTGGGGCCTCGAGGCCGATGCCGGTGCGCACCGTGCGGCGTTGTGGAAATTTGTCGAGCGCACCGCCGGGCTCGCCGCGACGGAGGCCGTGTTTAGCGAGTGCTTCGGCGAGGATTTCGCCGCGGTGCATGCGCGGCTGACCGCGTATCTGCCGGCCGCCATACGGCGCCCCGTGAATTTCAAACCGGCGAAACTGCCGAAGCCCGCGCCGCTCATGTTGCGCAACGCCACCGATGGCGAGATCGCGCGCCTCAAGGGCGACTGGGAGCGTCTCGAGGTTCCGTTCGTGAAAAACATCTCGCCCGATCTCGCGCCCAAATATCTCGAGCAGGCGCGCCGCACCCTGAAGCGCGCCTACGATCGCGACGACCGCGACCCGCGCCTCCTCGCGGTGATGGGGCTGTGCGAGGCCGACGCCGGCAACGCCGTCGGTGCACGCGAACTGCTCGAGACCGCCGCACGCCTCGGCCCGATCCGCCCGCGCGCGAACTATGAACTCGCGCGGCTGCGCTTCGAGGAATTCGGCGCGCAACCCGCGGGCGGCGACGGCCGCCTCAGTGTGACGCAGGCGTCGGAAGTGCTCGGGCCGCTCTTTGCCGCGCGCGCACAGCAGCCCCCGCTGCCAGAAGTTTACTCGCTCATCGGCGAAGTGTGGCTGCACGTCGCCACGAAGCCGACGCGCGGCCACCTCGCCGTGTTCGACGAGGGCGTGCGGCTCTTCCCACGCCGCCCCGATCTCGCGCTGCGCACCGGCGAACTCTACCTCCGCGAGGGCTTCCGCGAAGATGCCGCCGCCTACCTCGAAATCGCCGTGCTCATCGCGACCGACGACGCCACCCGCGAGCGCGCCGCGCACCTGCAAACGCAGCTCCAGTCGTTACCCTGACGTTCTTTTCCCGTCGCCTCCCATTCGTATTTCCCATGCCGCCTCCATTCGCTCGTAGGTTTCTTTCCTCCAGCCGGCTCGCATGTGCGCTCGCGTTGTTCCCGGCCCCTTACCTCCACGCCCTCGATCGCCCCGAGATCACGTTCAAGGTTTTCCAGTTTCCGCAGGATCAGATTCCGCGCATCGACGGCGATGCGAGCGATTGGGCGATGGTGCCTGACAGCTACGCGATCGGGCTCGACCAGTTTGTCGATGACGGGAAACCGAATCGCGTGCGCGATCCGCAGAACCTCGATGTGAAAATCCGCGTCGGCTGGGTCAAGGGGCTCAACCGCCTCTACGTGCTCTACGAGGCCTACGACAACTATTGGGACTTCGCCGATCCCGGCCTGCACAACGACACGCTCGAAATCATCGTCGATGGCGACGCCTCGGGCGGGCCGCTGATTCCGCCGGGTGCGAACGCCCGCTTCAACACCGAGAAGGTCGGCGCGCCCGCGGCCTCGCGCGACGCGCGCATCTCCGCCACCGACGCGCACTGGGCGATTCAGGGCGCGCACGCGCAGAACTACCACGTGTTCACGCCCGCCGCCGGCAAGGACTGGTGCATGGCGTGGAACGCCGCGACGTGGACGAAGGAGTTTCCGTGGGCCAACGCGAAGAGCCGTTTCGATTTCAAGCCCGGCGAGCCCGGCAAGCTTACGCTCGAATTCTGGATCACGCCCTTCGACTACGCCGGCGCCGAGGGCCCGGCGCGCGCGGTCGAGTCCGTGCTGCGCGAAAACAAAATCATCGGCCTCAGCTTCATCGTGATCGATTACGACGATGTGAAGGCACGCGGGAACAACGGATTTTGGACGCTCTCCCGGCACCGCACCTCCTACGGCCACGCCTCGGAACTGTGCGCGTTTCAACTGATGCCGCTGGAGCCCGCGTTGCGGCCCGCGCTCGACGCGCGGTGGAGTTTCAGCGTGGTCGATCCGGATCGCCGGCTCGTGGCATTCAAAGACGAGTCGCTGGTGAACGAAAAAATCACCGCATGGAAATGGGACTTCGGCGACGGCGCCTCCTCGACCGAACAACACCCGCTCCACACCTTCCCGAGGCCCGGCAGCTACGTGACCATCTTGGAAATCACGACCGCCGACGGCACGACCTCGCGCCGCTCGAAAGTGTGGGACGTGCAGTTGCGGTGAGAAATGATCCCGAAACGATTGTCATCGCGAGGAGCGAAGCGACGCGGCGATCCAGCTGAAAAATCACATGGATTGCCGCGCCCGGCGACCCGGGCTCGCAATGACAGACTCCGCCAACACGCCCTCGCGTTTTCGACTATCTCCTTTCACTCCTCACACTTCGGCCATCACCCTTCCTTTTTCCCCTCAAAATGAAAACCTCCCTCAAGCTCCTCGCCGCCCTCGCGTTTGCCTTCGCCTCGCTCACCTCCGCCCGTGCCGCCGACATCGACGGCAAGTGGCGCGCCGAATTTGAAAGCCAGATCGGGAAGCAGATCTACGTCTTCGATCTGAAAGCCGGTGCCGACGGCAAACTCACCGGCAAGGCCACCTTCGAACGCATTGAGCAGAAAGGCGAAGCCGAACTCAAGGACGGCAAGATCGCGAAGGACGAAGTGTCGTTTGCCGAGATCGTGAAGTTTCAGGACCAGGAAATCCGCGTCGAATACAAGGGCAAGCTCGTCGGCGACGAATTGAAGCTGCACCGCAAGGTCGGCGACGTCGCAGAATACGACATCGTGGCAAAGCGGGAGAAGCTGGCTGCGAAATAAGCCGAGCGGAACGAGACGCGGTTCACAGCTTGGCGCTGTCCGTGCTGGCGCTCGCCGCTACTCCCGGCCAACCGGAGCGCTTCGGCCACGAGCGGCGCAGACACGTGAAAATTTTGAGCGCGCAGCGCGTCGATCAACGGCCGCACCGCCGCGAGCTGGCCGGCTTGTTTGGCGCGCAGCAACACGCCGAGCAGTCCGACACAACGCACGCCTTGGCGCGCGGCCAAGCGCCGCGCTTGCAGGTCGTCGAGTATGACCTCGCACGTCAGTTCGGCCGCCAGCGCAATGGCCGCGGCCTCGCCGGCGTCCACCAATGCCTCGTAGGCTGCCACCGCCGAGGCATTCGTCGGCGCGCGCACCAGCAGCCACGGGAACGCCTGGCCAAACTCCACCGGCCACCGCAGGCGGAATCCAAATTTGGTCGAACACCGCCGGCAGCAGATCGAGGCGCCGAATTCTTTCCAACGCGATTAGGCACGTGCTGTCGCTGACGACAATCTGGCTCACCCGCGCATTTCCCCGCTCAATTCGTCAGCCGGGTAATTGACGACGGGCACGCCTTCACGCCCCAACACCTCAATGAACGCACGCTTCGACAGCACGGCAATCGCCGCGGCCTGGCCCAAGGAGACCTTGCCCTGCTGAAACAAGCGGACGGCCAGCGCCAACTGCGCCTCCTCGCGGGAGACGTTTTCGGGCAGTGCCACCGTCAGCTCGGTCGTTGCACTCATGGTCGAAGGGAAAAGCGGTTACCCGCCAGCATCGCGGAAGTTCGTCCGGCTGGACGGCGATGTCAATCGGGGCTACGCCACCGTGGGATGAGTGGGCGGTCCTACCGCGTGTGCTTCAACAACCACGCGTAGAGTTCCGGGTTCGCGTAAGACTCGGTCCACGAGTCGTGTTTCGCCTCGGGATAAATCGTGAACTGCACGTCGGTGGCGCCGGCTTTCTTGAGGGCATCGACCATCTGCTGCGATTCCTCAAGCGGGACGGTCGGATCTTTGGCCCCGTGGAAAACCCAGACGCCGAGGCTGGTGAGCTCGGCCTTGCGCGTGCGCGCGATGCGGCGCACGAG
>JANXSC010000121.1 GCA_025352845.1 Opitutaceae bacterium | reverse complement strand
TGAAAATCACGCCCGAGCACGCGAGGTCCGAGCGCACCATGCGCTGCACGCCGATGCTGAGCGCGATCTTGAAGTGATCGAAGTTCGGTCCGCGCGGTAGCTGATCGCGCGGTCCGTGAAGAGCGAGGCGAAGCAGCGCTGGCACGTCTCGAGCAGCGCCGCGACGCCCTGCACGTTGAGAAACTTCTCCTGCTGCCCGGCGAAACTCGCATCCGGCAAATCCTCCGCCGTCGCCGACGAGCGCACCGCGACATCCAACGGCACCGCATCTTCCTGCATCAGGCGTAGCCGCACAGCGGGCAGAAAATAGCCGCGCTCATCGACGCTGTGAACGAGAATCAGCGGGCGGTTCATGCGCGCCGGCGAGGACCCGGCCACGATGGCCGCCTGCGCGGCACCCCCGGAGAAGTCGGTGCCGCAGATAATCGGACTGGAACCGATGGGGTTCATGCAGGGTTTGGTCCGGGTCCTCTGCCTTCAAAGTTGTTTTCCATTTCTTGGCAGGAGCGGACGGGCTTTCCTTGCGGTCCCGACGCTCCGCTCCAGCGGGTGGTGTTTTCGCCTCACGCCGCGAAGCCGAAGCGGTATTTGACTTCGTCGGCGTCGATTTGAAGCGACTCGCGCAGGAGTTGCGCGGCGATGCGCCCGGCGGCCACTTTCAACATCCGGTCGAAGGCGTGGCCCGTGAGCGCCGCACCCTCGTGGCGGATCGCGGTCACGCGGACACCCGCAGTGAGAAGGTGCATCAGGAAATCCTCGGCCTCGACCGGCTCGTCGGTGAAGTGCGTGCAACTGCGGCTGCGATGGTGCGGGGAGAGGACGTAGTCGATGGCGTATTTTGTGAGCATGGATTTCGGTGGGTTAAACGGACTGAGGCGGAACGGGGCGGTAAAATTCACGGGCCATCGCGAGCAGCTGGTCATCTGTGACATGGTGCTGGTCGATGCGCAGCGCGCCGTCGATGCGGCGGGCGAGTTCGGGCTGATGGGTGCCCAGCCACGCGACGAACTGATCCATCTCGCTGGCCATGCCGGTGCCGCTGCCAAAAATCAGGAGACGGCCGGCGGGCATGATCGCATTGGCGATCGGCGCGAAGAAACTGTTCGGGTCCGGCTTTTCCAGGCCGCGCGTAAAGTCCTTCGAGTTGTGGGCGTGCCGGAAAAAATCATCGGGGTCGTGGGGCAAAACGTGCTCGGGCAACGTGCCGTGAGCCACGGAGCGAAAGATGCGCGCCTCGTGGTGGTTGATCGCCACGAGCCAGAGATGCTCCGGCAGGATCGCCATGCGCACGGCGGTTTCAGATCCGTCAGGATGATGGGGGGACTTCATGAAATTGGCGGGCTGGTTGAATTGGAAAAAATCTCCTGCGCGCAAAATGTGCGCCCTGTGAATCGGCCGGTGTCGCCCTCGAGCGAAATCGCACCACTCGGCTCTTCTCCGCTCAAAACGATCACGGCGACACTCTCGCCCTGTTTGCGCGCACGACACTCCGCGATCCAGTCCGTGACGAACGCCGGCAGCGTTTCGGTGCGGCGGGTCGACACGACGATGATGTCCGCCTGATCAGCCTCTTGGAGCGATTCGCTGCGGCAGCGCGCGTCCACCAGCGTGTCGAACCGCCAGAGCACTCGGCAAAACTCCATCTCGGAGTGCAAGTCTCGCGTCAGCAGATCGAGCAGACCCATGGCGCGGTGGCCGGCAGGGGCATTTTCATAGAGCACGGCGATTTTCAGCGTGATGGGATCGTTGTCGTGCCCGGGGTGTATTTCGTGAGGGGCGGGGGCCACACGGTCGAGTTGAGCGGGGGATTCGGTCAGGGAATTCATGGTGGGGGCGGACGGTGCGGGGTGTTTTTCGGATGGCATCGAAACGGAATAAAAATCACGCGCCGCACAATGGCGCGGCGCGCCGGGCGCGCGACCCCGCGGGCCTTTCACCCCGCGACATTTCGCGCGTCGATCGAAGCGACGAGTGAGACCGGCGCGATCAGTGTGGCAAGATGACGGTGCAACCGAGTGTGCGAGTGCTCGCGCGGAATGTTGGCGCAGAGGCAGGCTTCAGCCTCGAACCAGTCTTGGGCTTCACGGCCGGAAATGCAGCCGTTCTGAAAGTAGAGGTGGTAAGCATATTCGCGGATGTCATCTTGATCGGGTTTCGCGGTCGATCGGGCGGGGGATGATTTGGCTTTCATGGGGGGATGGGTGGTTGTGGGGGAGAGCCGCGCAGACTAGCCGATCCACCGCGGCGTTTCGCCGCAGGGCTTGTCCGACTGTGCGCGTAAATTGTCCGACGGCGGCTCGTGCCAGATCACCACGTCCGGCTCGCGCCGCGCGACCGGCTTGATCGGACCGGCCGGATGGCCGATCACCACGGGAAAGACCGGCGAAAGATGCGAAGGGATACCGAGCTCGGCTTTGATGTGCGGCAACCCGAACCATGGGCGCACAAATCCCACCGGACAACTCGCGAGGCCAGTCGCATGCGCGGCGAGCATCAGGTTTTGCGCGGCGAGGCAGCACGACTCTTCGGGACTGTAGCCGTGAGGTGTGGCGCAAACCACGACCAACGCCGGCGCGCCGTGAAACACATCGTAGCCCGGGTCGCTCATGCACGAGGCGTGCTCGTGCAGTTCGTAGAACGGCGGCAGGGTGGCGAGGAGGTGATCCTTGATGCGCTCCGAAAGCACCGCCAGCCGCCGCCGGCCGCAAAACACCGCAAAGGACCACGGCTGCGCGTTGAGCGGGCTCGGTGCCTGAACGGCGGCACGCAGCAATTCGTGCAAGACCCGCGCCGGCACGTCGGCCGGCGTGTAAAGGCGCGCCGCGCGCCGCTGAAAAATCGCGTCCATGACATCCATGTTATTGTTTTTCCTCCGGATTTTCGCGCGTCGTTCGCCGATTCTGAGTGGGGGCTGCTTCCGCCTCAGGCCACCTGCGCCGACCGGGCCAGGTTTTCCCCCCAGACGCTCCGCAGTCCCCGGCCAAAGCCGGCCAGTTCGGGCCGCCCGGCGGGGCCGATTAGTTCAGAATGTTTTTCGCGATAGACCGACGGCGCCTCGCCGGCGACGCGGAGAAAAACGCGGTTGAACTGGGACAGCGACTGAAACCCCACCTCGTAAGCCGCCTCGCTCACGCGCTTGTGCGGGTTGAGTAGGAGTTGCTTCACCTTCTCCACGCGCAGCCGCGAGACGTAGTCGGTGAGGGTTAGGCCCGTCGCCGCCTTGAAGACCTTGCAGAAATAAAACGTGCTCATGTGCGCGGCGGCGGCCACCGCGCGGAGCGGCAGTTCCTCGTCGAGGTGCGCGGCGATGAAGGCGCGTGCCCGCGCCACCGCCGGCGGCTCGGTGGCCGCCTGCCGGAGCGCGAGTTCGTTGGCGACGAGTGCCAGATGGGCCGCGAAGCTCGTGAGCAAGCGCAGCATCGCGTCGTAGTGCGCGCGGGGCAGGACCCGCGTCCGGAAATAGGCCGCGTGCAACTCCGCCATCTCCGCCTCCGGCACGCCCAGCTCCGCCAGCCGTTGCGCCGCCGCATGAAACCGCCGCTCGCTCGGCACCCGGAACATCACCTGGCCCGTCTGCAAATACGCGACGACCTTTTCGCCGAGGCGCAGCGGCACCGCGGAATCGTTGAGTCCGGCGAAACATTCCTGGGTGCACGGCCCGGCGGCCGCCTCGGCCTCGATCCGCTGCTGCGTCTGGATGCACGCGGCGCAGGTCCGGCTCCTCGCCGCCATCAGCGCGCAAAACGGCGCGATGTTCTTCGCGCCCTCGAGCGGCGCCTGAAACGAATCCGCGGCGCGCAGCGCGAGCGGGAGCCCGGTCGCGGTTTGAAACGCCTGTTGGTAGTCGCGAAAGATCGGCGACCCGCGGAGGAGGCCGACGATATCCGTGCCACGGCGGCCGGGGGAATCGGTGACAGAAACAGGGCCGGGGAGATGGGGTGCATGCATTGCGATGCCCAGCATAGCCGCTAATGTCCCCGCAAGATATCGGAGGCGCGGCGGTATCTCGCTAGGGATTTTTCTTAGTTCAAATCCATCACCCAGTCTTGCGGTGGCAAAACCGCCCGCCGATTCTGCCCGCATGGTTCCCCCGGAAGAAATCCCCGCCGACGGTCGCACCAAACTCGAACGCGATTTGCGCGCGACGCTGCGGGAACTGCGTGACGTGAAGGCCGCGCTCGACGAGCACTCCATCGTCGCCATCACGGATGCGACGGGAAAGATCACGGACGCCAACGACAAGTTCTGCGCCCTCTCGCAATACTCGCGCGCCGAGCTGCTGGGGCAGGACCACCGGATCATCAACTCCGGGCACCATCCGCGGGATTTTTTTCGCGCGCTCTGGACCACCATCGGCCGTGGGCAGGTCTGGCACGGGGAAATCAAGAACCGCGCGCGCGACGGCTCCTACTACTGGGTCGACACTACGATTTTCCCCTTCGTCGGCGAAAACAGCAAACCCCACCACTACGTCGCGATTCGCACCGACATCACGCAGCGCAAGGCCGACGAGGAGGAGCGCAAGCGCCTCGAACTCGAAATCCTCGCCGCCTCGGAACGCGAGCGGCACCACATCGGGGCCGATTTGCACGACAACCTCGGCCAGCAGCTCACGGCCCTCGAGCTGATGTGCGTCGGCCTGAAGGCCGACGCCGCGCCCCACCCTGCCCTCGCGCGCGGGCTGGGCCGCATGGGCAAACTGCTGCGCGAAGCCGTCGCGCAGACGCGCTTCCTGGCGCGCGGCCTCGTGCCCGTCGCCCCGCAGCCCGACGCGCTGCAGGACGAGCTGCGCGAGCTCGCAGTCCGCACCAACGCCAGATCGG
>JANXSC010000115.1 GCA_025352845.1 Opitutaceae bacterium | reverse complement strand
GTTGTCCGGAGAGAGCTGCAGTGCAGTCGTGTAGTGCGCCTCCGCTTCGGCCACCCGGCGCTCGCGCTCCAGCAGGCGGGCGAGCTCGACGTGTGCGTCGGCGAGAGTGGCGGCGGATTTCGCCACGTTCGCACCACGCGGCGCAAGGGCGAGCGCGCGCTCGAAGCGCTCGATCGCTTCGGGGAAACGCCGTTCGCTCAAAAGCGCGACGGCCCAGTTGGTCAGCGCAGTCACGTAGCCGGGATCGAGTTCGACGGCGCGGGCGAAGTGCGCGTGCGCCTCGACCGTGCGCCCGGCGGCGTGCAGGACGAACGCGAGGTTTTGGTGGCCGCGCGCGCTCGACGGATAATCCGCGACCGTCGTGCTCCAGAGCGTGAGCGCATCGCGATAGTCGCGGTTGCGCGCGAACGTCGCGACCGCCAACCCGAGCGCGAGGAGCGGCAAAATATTTTTCGCGACGGCGGGCCAACGCAGCGTCAACGCCAGCACCGCACCCGTCACCATCGCCGCGAGCGGGAGATACATCCGGTGCTCCGCGATCGTCTGCGTGACGAGCGGCACGAAACTCGAACTCGGCGCGAGGATCAGAAAAAATGTCGCGCCGATAAATCCAAGCGCGGGCCGTCGCACGAGTGCCCACATTGTGCCGCCGAGCAACGCGAGCACGAAGAGCCCCTGCCACCACACGTCGGCGGGCGAGCGCACGACGGCCGTGCCGTAGTCGACGACAAGCGGATGTGGCCAGAGCGCGAGGCGCAGGTAGCGCGTGAGCGCCTCGCATTGCGTGAGCAGATAGGACCACGACGACACGCCGAGCCCGAACCCCGCGGAGGCGCCGCGCGCGCCCGCGCTCTGCACGAGAAGCGCCGCGAGCATCAGCCACGTCGATGCGAGCGCCGCGTAGAAGCCGCGCCGCGCGCGCCACGCGGCGGAAAAACTCCCGGCAACAAACGTGCGATCGTAGAGGAGCACGAGCAGCGGCGCGGTGACCATGACTTCCTTCGTCGCCATGCCGGCGAGGCACGCGGCGACGGCGACGAGGCGCCAGCCGCGCGCGAAGGCGTAGAGCGTGAGCAAATAGAAGACACCGCAGAAAACCTCAGTGCGCTGCGCGATGCAGACAACGGACTCGGTTTGCAGCGGGTGCAACGCCCAGAGCGAGGCCGCCGCGAGGGCGATGCCCTCGGAGTTGAGAGCTGAGAGTTGAGAGCTGAGAGCATGCAGCGTGCGCCAGAGGAGACCGAAGAGGAGCAGCGCGGCGGCGACGTGGAGCGCGAGGTTGGTGGCGTGATAACTCCACACGCGCTCGCCGCTCAGCGCGTAGTTGAGGGCGAAGGAGAGATTCACGAGCGGCCGGCCCGTGGTCGTGCTGCCATCGGCAGGCGGGCGCAGCACGTCGAGCGACGCGAGCCGGCGAATGGTAAGGTTGTCGATCACAGCGCCGGCGTCGTCGAAGAGGAAGGGCGCGTTGAGGGAATTCGCGTAGGCGAGGATGATCGCGACGACGAGCAACGCGGGCCCCAGCCAACGTCGCGGCGCGGCGGGCGGGTAGTTTTCAGCTCGATTGTTTGGCGCTGCCATCGCGGCGAAGTTAGGAGAAATCCGAAAAATAAAAAGCTCCCTCGCGCACGAGGGAGCTTGAAATCAAGGCGACGTTTTCCCGTCGGAGGGCCGCGCGGTGCGTCAGAACGTGAACGTCGAGGTGAGCACGAACTGGCGCGAGTCGATGATGCGGAAGGCCCACGGCGTGCCGTCGAAGTTGACCTGCGTCGGCATGAGGCGACCGTTTTCCGTGGCGTTGTTCACGTTGAGCTGGAGCTTCCAGCCAATCTTGTCGCGGAAGATCCGGCGCGAGTAGGACACCCAGACATCGGTCATGTAGTCGCCCTTGTCGTAGATCGGGCGCGTGACGTCACTGAGGTTGATGATCGTCGGTGAATTCACCGGATCGCCGACCTTGCCGAAGAAACTGATCGCGGCGCGCGACTGGTAGCGCTCGGCGCCACCAACCGCAAAGCCCTTGAGCCGGCCCTCGCGGAAGGAGTAGTTCGTGAGGAACGAACCGTGATACTTACGCTCCAGCGGTGAATTCGCGCCTTCGAGGGCCTTCGCCAGCGCGACTTGCGATTGGACGACGTTGTTGAAGTAGGCCTGCGCGCTGGTGTTGCCGTCCGTGTTTTCAATCTGCGCGACTCCGGTGTAGCCATAGCCGGTCCAGAAATTTTTGAGCGAATAGCGCCGGCCCGAGGTCGGATCGACGAAATCGGGAATCTCAGGCGCCGAGTTGGTCGTCCACTTCGGGAGGCGCTCGGCAAGCCACACGTCGTATTGCGGCGCGATGTTGGAGTAGGTGCTGGCCTGCTTGCTGCCGGTGAGCTTCATCGTCCAGTTGTTCGTCGGGTTGAAAGTCACCTGCAGCTCCATGCCCTTGGCCTTGCTCTCCTGCGTCGCACCCGAGCTGAGGCCGCTGTAATAATTCAGCGGCAGTTTGATCAAGTCGTAGATTTTCTGCTGGTTGGCCGGGTCGGAGACGTTGTTCACCGCATCGGTGTTCCAAGTGGGAATAGAAAGGATCTGATCGAGCGTGCGGCCAGCGGCGATGCCGTTGCGGATGCGCTGAACGGCGCTGGCCCACGGGATACCCGTCGTCGTGTCGGAGTATTGCAGACGAGTCAGCAGCGTGCCCGCCGCGCCCGTGCGCTCGGCGGAGCTGGTGTTCTCATACCAGTTGAGGCGGACGACCAATTTGTTCTTGAGCATGTTGAAACCGATGCCGCCGTCCTGGCCCTTGCCCGTAGGTTTCGGCAGCGGTTTGAAAAAATAATCCGTCTGGTAGGTGGCCGGCGGATTAAAGTTGTCGGACTTGTTGTAGTAGAATGTCAGCCCTTGCAGGAATTCCGAGAGCGGCGAATCGCCACCGCCACCGATCCGTTGCACGAAGCCGAGGCCCTTGAGCGGGCGGAAGGCCGCGCCCATGGTCTTGGTGTCACCTTTGAGCGCATCCCAGCGCGCCCAGCGGCTCATCACGAGGTCGTGGTTCACCACACCCGCCATGCCGTTGTTGAAAAGTTGAGCGTTGGTGAGCGCGGCTTCGGTGACCTTGCCGTTGACGTCGGTCAACGCACCGAACGTCGTAATGCGCGCGCGGTAGTCGTCATGACGCCAGCCGAGAGTCGCAATCAAGCGATCTTCCCAGAGGTAGCTTTGCGCGGCGAGCGTCCAGCTCTTTACCTCGCGGCGCGTGCGGAAACTGCCGTTGTAGGAGAAGAGCGTCTGCTCAGTCACCGAATCATTTTGGAACTGACCGGTGGTGTAGTTGTAAACCTGAATCTGCGAGGTGAGGGGCGTGTTCCAACCTTGGTTGCCATAGAAGCCGGCCGAGTGCGTCGCCGACGCCTGCGGGCCGCCCGGGCTGCCCAAATAATATTTACGCATGAGCGCCGTGCTGAGCGCCTGCTGCGTGCCGGGCAGCGTGAGGTTGGAAACGTAGCGCAGCTTTGCATCGGCATCGCCATCGACGAAGCCGTTGCGCCAGCGCTCGACGGCGCGATTGACGTTCTGCTTCGTCCACAGTCCGAGCAGGCGGTGCCGACCGAGCCATTTCAACGCGTTGTTCTGCTTCGTGAGATCGAGGTCGTAGGCGAGCATCGCGCGGTAGTTGTCGTCGGTCTGCGGCGAGTAGAACGTGTCAAGTCCGCCGCCCACGCCCTCGGAGACGAACGGAATCCCGAAATACGGGTTGGCCGTGCCGTCGATCCGCTTCTGATTGGTGTCGACCTGAATCGTCGCACCCGTGAGCTGGTTCATCGTGTAGTTGTCGACGCCGTCGACATCCTGCCGCAGCCAGCCGGCGCTAAAGAAGAGGTTCGGCAGAATCTGCTGCTCGATCTCGAAGTTGTAATTGGCGGCGCGTGAGTGGGAGAAGTTCGTCTGGAGATGATTGTGTTTCGTCCAGTTGTAAACCGACTTGTTCGTCACACCGGGAAGCTGGTAGCTGCCGTAAGTGAATGTGCGGCCGTTGATCGACGTGGTCGGAATCGGCTGGTTGATCGAGGAGGACCACTGGCGGTCGGCGATGAGGTAGCGCGGATCGTTCAGCGGAAAGAGCGTGGCGAGCTGCACCACACCGGTAACCGGATTGGTTTGGGAAGTCGGGTAGTTAACACCAGCGACCACGGGATTGCGCTGGAAGAACGCGATGGACCGGCCGCCGTCGATCAGGCGCAGCGGACGCGCGGTGTCCTCAAACTGGATGCCGGGCACGAAGAGCGGATTGTTCAGCGTGCCGGGCGCGCCGGCACCGAGAATGGTGTTTACGGCGGCAAGATAGCCGGGGGAGTTTGCGTTCGAGACGTAGGGGCCGAAGGTGCGGCCGGTGTCGAGCACGGTGATGGTGCGCGTAGTCGGATCGTAGGCGGGGCGGCCGGCGGCGAGCCACGGCGAAACGAAATCGCGCGGCGTGAGCGAATTCGGCCGGTTGGCGTCGTTCACGTAGTTTTCCGCGAAGCCGCGAATGACGGTCTTGCTGAAAGGCTTCGCCGTGATCGCGCCATACTGGCGGCGCGTGAGATCACCGGCGGGTTTACGCTGGAATTGCTGGTCGTTGAAAAGAATCGCGCCGTAGAACGCCAACTTGTCCTTGAGCAGCGAGCGGTTGAACGAGAGCGAAGTGCGGAACGAACCGTATTGATCCGTGCGGAGGACGACCTGCGCGTTGTTCTTATTGAGCACGGCCTGCGCGGAGGTCTGGTTGACGATGCCAGCGGGCGTGCCGAGGCCGAAGAGGAGCGAGTTGGGGCCGCGGGTGATCTCGACCGACTGCGTGTTATAGGCGTCGAAGGGGATGCGGTTGTTCGTCGGGAAATTGTTGATCGCGGCGTCGGGCGCGGCGAGGCCGCGGACGCGGTTGGACTGGGCGTTGGTCGTCGTGTCGCCATTGTTGCCGAAGCTGTAGCCGGCGATGGTGTCCTTCGCCGTGCCGCGATCCGTGATCGAGGGCGTGTAGGTGCCGGAGCCCTCGGTGCTGGCCTCGTATTTGAAGATATCGTTGATATCGACCGACGCCGTGTCGTCCATCTGCTGCTTCGTCACGACGGTGATGGAGGCGGCGAGGTCGGCGAGGTTGGTGTTGAGGCGGCTGCCGGCGAGGGTGTTCTCGGCGAAGTAGCCGGAGTCCTTCGTCGTGTTGACCTGAAAGGGCGTGAGCTGCACGACGCCGTCGGAGCTTTTCGCGGCGTCGGCTTGCATCGCGGCGAGTTCGTCGGGGTCGAGGCGGCCGTTTTTGTTCTTGTCGTATTTGGCGAGGTCCGCAGCGGAGGCGGAGTTCGGGGCGGTTTGCGCGGTGGCGCTCACGGCGGCGCCGAGGGTGCCGAGGAGAAGCAAGCGAAGCAGGCGGGCGAGCGAGTTCATGGTGTGGCAGGGTTCAATTCACGGGTTGCAGGAAAATCGTTGGAGGACACACCGCCACGCCGCCGACCGTCGATGGGAACACAGCATCGAGGTGACGGGAACAGGAACTGGGGGGAACACGGCGGCAGGGGATTGAGGACAGCGGAAGGTGGGTTCGCCAGTGGCGCAACCGCCACGGTCATCTGACAGTCTGGCCCGCGCGCCGCGCGAAGGACAGCGGAGGAATCTACGCCGCGGGAATGTCGGTGGCGCGAGGGGCAGTTATCCCCGCCCCCATCTTCAGGAGCGCGACGCTGAACATCGCAAAGCCGGCCGCGACGAGCACGAACCAGTCGCCGTGCTCCGTGTAGAAGCTGTTGCGATCCACCCACCGTGCGTCGCGACTCACTTCGATCGTGCGCGTGCCGCGGAAATAAATCGAGCCGCGCTCGTCGGTGAGGGTGGACCGCACGGTCCCGAACTCGTCGATCCAGCCGCTCCAGCCGGCGTTGCCACAGCGAATGACGGGGCGGCGCGTCTCGACGGCGCGCAGCACCGCATGCGCCGCGTGCTGATACGCCGCGCCACCCTCGCCGAACCAGCCGTTGTTGGTGAGCACGACGAGGACATTGGCGCCGCCGAGCGCGCTGTAGCGCGCGAGATCCGGGAAAATATCCTCGTAGCAAATGAGCGGGGCCCACACGGCGGCCTGCCCGCGCAATGGCACCGTCAGCGGCGAGGAAAATTCCCCGCGCAGCGGATCGTCGTCGCCAATGGGCACGAATTTTTTCAACCAACCCAGCACCGGCCGCAACGGCACATACTCGCCAAAGGGCACGAGGTGGCGCTTGAGATAGTGATTCTCCGCCAAGCCGCCGTCGGGCGTGACGAGGAACGCGCCGTTGAACCAGCGCTCGTCCGCTCTGCCGGCGTGCTCGAGTCCGAGCGAACCGATCAGGAGCGGAACCTTTGCCTGCTTGGCCACGGCCTCGACAAATTCTTTCATCGCCGCATCGCCGCGCACCGCGAGCGGCGTCACCGCCTCGGGCCAGAGAATCACATCAGGTCGCGTCGCGGCGGCCTCGCGCGTCGTCCGCTCCAACACCTCGAGGATGGCCGGGGCCTTGGCGGCGTCCCACTTCACATCCTGCGGAATCGCGGGCTGCACGATGGCGACACGCGCGAGCGGCTGCGTGTAGCCGCGGCGATTAAACGACTCCTGCACCTGCACGCTCACGCACACCATCAGCAGAAACAGGCTGAACATGAATTCCGGCCGACGTAGATTCCATCCGCCCTGTCGTTCGACAAACAAGCTGTGCGCCATCGCCGCGAAACCGAGGTTCATGGCGACGAGCACGAAGGAGACGCCGTAGGCGCCAGTAAATGCCGCGATTTGCAGAATCGTCGGACGCTCCCACTGGCTCGCCGCCAGCGGCAGCCACGGAAACCCGCCGAGCAGCCACGTGCGCGTCCACTCGATGATCACCCAGCCCCCGGCAAGCCCCAGCACGGCGAGCAGGCGCGTGAGCGTAGGTTTCCCAAGGACGCGCGGCAGCACCCACCACGCGGCGAAATACCACGAGCCCACCCACGCGCCAACAAAAGGTCCCAGCAGAAACAAGCCCGCCCACGTGACATGGTGCAGCCAGCCGAGCAGGAGCGTCCACGCCACCGCCTGCGCCGCGAGCATCGTCCACGCGAATAGTTTTAGTCGCGGCCGCGTGTAGGCCCAAAAAATTCCCGGCACGAGCATCGCGTAGGCGAGCTCCGGCGATTTGGACGGCGGAAACGCGCCGAGCGCGAGGATGACCGTGAAAAAAAACACCGCCGCCGCCGCCGCCCGTTCGCCGTGGCGCTCCAGGAAAGTCGGCCGCGGCTCGTAGGGATCAAAGGTGGTGGCAGGAGTGGACACGCGAAGAATACGGGCGAGGAAGGCGAAGCTTGGAGCGCCGTGCAAGCAGGCACGCCCGGCGAAACTTCATCGTCGCCGCGCGGGAAAAAGTCCGCACCGTCGCCTCCGCCCATGAGCAAGCTTCCGGACTGCCTTTACTGCCGCAAAGACCGGCGCCTGCACGATCTCATGATCGAGATCACGGCGCTCGACGTCTCGACGCTCTACCTGTTTCGCGAGCAGACGCACCGCGGGCGCTGTGTCGTGGCGTATCGCCCGCACGTGAACGAACTCTTTGAGCTGCCGGCCGCCGAACTCACGCACTTCATGCGCGACGTCGCGCGCGCCGCCAAGGCGATCAAGACCGCGTGCCAGCCGAACAAGATCAACTACGGCGCCTACTCCGACAAACTGCCGCACCTGCACATGCACCTCGTGCCGAAATACGAGGGCGGCGCGGCGTGGGGCGCGCCCTTCGAGATGATGCCGGCGGCGAAAAAAATTCTCGTGGAGGCCGACTACGCGGCGCTCGCCGCGGCGATCAAACAGGCGCTGTGAATCTCTCGGCTCCGCAGAAAAATCAAAAGCGCAACCGCACGTTTTCGTGGCCGCACTTGGGGCAGCGGCAGAGTTCGGTGCCGCCGGGTGCGCTGTAGAGGGCGTCGCAGCGGATGCAGTGAAAGGTCGTCTTGCGCCGCTCCAACTCGAACCGCCGGTGGTCGCGCCGATCATAGTAGAGCCAGAGGCTCACAAACACGGCGGCGACGAGCACGCAGTAGATGACAGTGGCGGTGGTGAATTCGAACATCGGACGCGCCCAGCATTCCGGCGCGCGCGCGCGGGGCTACAAAAAAACGCGCCGGGCGCAGGGCCCGGCGCGTTGGAATTTAATCTCCCGGGGAGAATTAGCCCGCAGGATTTTCCGACGCCGCGGGGGCGGCTTCGGCGGCGGGAGCAGCGGTCTCGGCCTTGGGGGCCTTCGGCTTCTTGCTCTTGGCAGACTTGCGGCCCTTGGACTTTTTGTAGCCCGGGTCGTCGGCCTTCACGAATTCGATGAGCGCCATCTCGGCGGCATCACCGAGGCGCTGGGCCCCGAGTTTGTAGATGCGGGTGTAGCCACCGGGGCGTTTCTCGAACTCCTTGTAGGTTTCGTTGAACAGCTTGGTGATCATGTCCTCGCTGCGGACATCGCGGAGCGCGAGGCGGCGGAGGTGCAGGGCGCGGGAAGCGAGAACCTGCTTGCCGTTTTTCTCGATGCGGGCGATCGCGCCGGCCTGCTTGGCCTTGGTGATGATTTTTTCGATGAAGGGGCGCAGGGCCTTGGCCTTCGTGAAGGTAGTCTTGATGCGACCGTGCTCGATGAGCGAGGCGCCCATGTTGGACAGCATCGCGGCGCGGTGCTCGCGGGTGACGCCCAAGGAAGCGTGGTGTTTTTTGTGACGCATGACGGAATTTTTGATTTTGGATTCTCGATTTTCGATTGGCGCTGGCGCGCGGACTACGATTGCCGGAGCAATCGAAAATCCGAAATCGAAAATCGAAAATCAGGTTTAGGCTTCCTTCTTCGTTTCGAGGAGGCGCTCGTCGAACTTCATGCCGAGGGACAGGCCGAGGGCTTCGAGCTTTTCCTTGATTTCGTTGAGGGACTTTTTGCCGAAGTTGCGATACTTGAGCATCTCTTGCTCGGTCTTCATCGCGAGTTCGCCGACGGTGGTGATGTTGGCGTTGTTGAGGCAGTTCGCGGCGCGGACGGAGAGCTCGATTTCGTTGACCGACATGTTGAGGAGCTTGCGGAGTTTGTTCTGCTCCTCGCTGACCTCGGACTGCTGGTTCTCGAACTCGTAGGCTTCCTCGCTGACGCGATCGAAGACATCGAGATGATGCTTCAGGATCGACGCGGCCTGCTTGAGTCCATCGTCAGGTGTGATGCGACCATCCGTCCAGATCTCAAGGATGAGCTTGTCGTAGTCCGTGATCTG
Organism: Opitutaceae bacterium; assembly: GCA_025352845.1. Classification (GTDB taxonomy): domain Bacteria; phylum Verrucomicrobiota; class Verrucomicrobiia; order Opitutales; family Opitutaceae; genus ER46. The sequence goes on along the minus strand of JANXSC010000115.1, from coordinate 13,791 downwards.
GCCAACGCGGGTGGCCTCGACGGCGTATTTCACGAGGCGGACGGGCGAGAAGAGCGAGTCGATCGGGATGACACCGATGGCCTGCTCCTCTTTTTTGTTATCGACGCCGGGATAGTAGCCGCGGCCGGTCTTGATCTCGATCTCGGCCTCGAAGGCGCGCTTGTGATCGAGGGTGCAGATGACTTGGTCGGGATTGACGATCGTGATGTTGGCGTCGGCCTGAATGTCGGCGGCGGTGACGGCGCCGGCCTTGGTGGCCTTGATGAGCAGCGTGATCGGCTCGCGCTTGGTGGAGACGATCAGGATTTTCTTTAGGTTGAGGACGATGTCGGTGACATCTTCCACAATCCCGTCGATGGACTGGAACTCGTGGTTCACGCCGTCGATCTTGATCGACGAGATGGCGGCGCCCTCGATGGAGCTGAGGAGGACGCGGCGAAGCGAGTTGCCGACCGTGTGGCCGTAACCGGCTTCGAAGGGCTCGGCGATAAACTTGGCGTAGGTGGGCGTGGCGCCCTCCTCGACCTTGGTGAGCTTGCTGGGGAGTTCGAACTTTCCGAGGCGTTTTGGCATGGTGGTGAACCCTGACGGTTGAGAAAAAAGTGGAGAAGATTTGAAGGTTGGTGGGCGACCCGCCTTCGCTCGTTGAGCCAAGGCGCGGTGAGCCCGGCGGGCTCAGAAGCGCGAGTAAAACTCGACGATGAGCTGCTCGTTGACGTCCTGCGTCATCTCTTCGCGCGTCGGGAGGCGCACGACAGTGGCCTTGAACGTCTCGGCATTCATGGTGAGCCAGCCGGGGACGTTGCGGATGCGGTTTTCCTCGAGGCAGCGCGTGGCGAGCTGGCGGGAGGCAGGCGAGTTCTTGACCTCGATTTCGTCGCCGGGCTGCACGTTGTAGCTGGCGATGTCGACCTTGTGGCCGTTGACGCGCATGTGCCCGTGATTGACGAACTGGCGCGCGGCGGCGCGGCTCTTGGCGAGGCCGAGGAGATAGACGGTGCTGTCGAGCCGGCTCTCAAGAAGCTGCAGGAAGCGCTCGCCGGTGACGCCGCGCTCGCGCTTGGCGATCTCGAAGACGCGGCGGAACTGGCGCTCAAGCAGGCCGTAGATGTAACGGAGCTTTTGCTTTTCGTTGAGGCCGACGGCGTATTCGGAGACTTTGCGGCGCATCTTGGCGCCGTGCACGCCGGGCGGAAACGGGCGGCGTTCGAAAGCCTTGCCGGAGCCGAGCAGGTGCTGGCCGAAGCGGCGGCTGATGCGAGTGGTGGGGCCGGTGTAACGAGCCATGAGATTTTCGATTTAAGATTTTGGATTTTCGATTGCCGGCGGATCAGACGCGGCGGCGTTTGCGGGGGCGGCAGCCGTTGTGCGGGATGGGCGTGACGTCGACGATCGAGACGATCTCGAGGCCGATGGCCTGAAGGGCGCGGATCGCGGAGTCGCGGCCGAGGCCAGGACCGGAGACGCGGATGACGATGTCTTTCAAACCATGCGACATCGCGTTGCGGGCGGCGTCCTGCGCGACGACCTGCGCGGCGTAGGCGGTGGATTTGCGCGAGCCGCGGAAATTGCACTTGCCGGCGGAGGACCAGGCGATGACAGCACCCTTCTGATCGGTGATCGAGACGATGGTGTTGTTGAAGGAGGCGAGGACGTTGGCGACGCCGGAGATGACGTTCTTCGAGCCCTTGGCCTTGCGGACCTTGATCGTGCCGAGCTCTTCCTTGAGGAGATCTTCGGCGGTGGGTTGCTTGGCGACGCCGTGGACCATTTCGACGGGCTTCGCCTCGCCACCGGAAGGAGCGGCAGATGCAGCGCCATCGGCGGGAGTAATACCGGCAGCCTTGTCGGCGGCGGCCTTGAGGCCCTTGGCCTTTTTCTCGGCGGGCGTGGGAGCGGCAGCGCCGGGCGCGCCTTCGGCGGCGGGCTTGGCGGGTTTCTCTTTTTTGGGAGCGGACTTTTCTTCGGCCATGGTAGGTAAATTTAGGCTTTGGCGGGGGCGGCTTTCGAGACGCCAACGGTCTTGCGCGGGCCCTTGCGGGTGCGGGCGTTGGTGCTGGTGCGCTGGCCGCGGACCGGGAGGCCGCGACGGTGGCGGATGCCACGGTAGCAATTGATCGCCTGGAGGCGCTTCAGGTTGCCCGCGATCTCGCGGCGGAGGTCACCCTCGAGCACCCACTTATGGTCGGTGATGACGTTGAGGATCTTGTTCAGCTGCTCTTCGGTGAGGTCCTGCGCCCGCATATCGGGATTCAGGCCGCACTCCTTGACGAGCAGGTCGGCCCGGGTGGGACCGATGCCGTTGATGTAACGGAGGGAATACGCGACTTTCTTCTTCGCGGGAATTTCGACGCCGAGGAGACGAGGCATGGTTAGTTAGGTTGAGAGTTGGTCGTTGAGAGTTGAGAAAAACGGAAAAAATTATTTGGAAACAGATTCGGCGACGGGCCGCGGAATCGTGAGGATCTCGGGGCCGCGGTCGGTGGTGAGGACGGTGTGCTCGAAGTGCGCGGAGGGAGATCCGTCCGCGGTCACCACGGTCCAGCCATCGGAGAGCGTCTTCGTCTTGTAGGCCCCGGCGTTGACCATGGGCTCGATGGCTAGCGTCATGCCGGGTTTGATTTTGTCACCGGTGCGGGGCTTGCCGAAATTCGGAATTTCGGGCGGCTCATGCATCGAGAGGCCCACCCCGTGGCCGACCATGTCGCGCACCACACTGAAGCCGTTCGCCTCGACGTATTGCTGGATCGTCGAGGAGATGTCGCCGATGCGATTGCCGATCTGCGCCTGTTTGATGCCGAGGACGAGAGCCTCGCGGGAGACGCGGAGGAGTTTCTCGACGGGAGCGGAGACGGGGCCGACGGGGACGGTGAAGGCGTTGTCGCCGACGTAGCCGTCTTTCCAGACGACGATGTCGAGCGAAACGATGTCACCCTCGCGGAGGACGCGGCGTAATGACGGGATCCCGTGGACGACTTCGTCGTTCACCGAGATGCAGGTGTGGGCCGGGTAGCGGCGCGAACCGTGATGATAGCCGAAACAGGCGCTGCGGGCTCCAAGCCGGGCCATCCAATCGCGGCCGGCTTCTTCCAAGTCTTGCGTCGTGACGCCGGGCCGGACGAGGGGCTTGAGTTGCTCAAGGATCGTCGCGGCGATGGCGCACGCCTCGCGCATTTTGGCGATCCCGTGACTGTTCTTAATCGGGATGCTCATGCTGGCGCGAGGTCGCCGGCCTCGTGGAGGAGGCCGAGCGTGCGGTAGTGTTGGACGACGGACTCGGGGGAGCCTGAGCCGACGAAAACCGCATGGAGCGGTTCGTCACGGGCATCGAGCCATTCGTCGAACACTTTTGCTTGGAGCAGCGTAGCCGGGAAGTCGGTGAGGACAAAACCCGCATCAGGTTTGCGCGCGAAGAACCAGCGGCGCATCAGCGCCAGCCGATTGACTTCATCCGCCGCGACCGAAGCCGGGCGGCGCGAAATCTCCGGGCCTTTGAGACCCAGGGGAGAGACGTGCTCAAGATTCAAAGAACGGAACTGATTCATCAGGCTTTCAGAGCGAAAATCTGGCGAACCGAGGAGAACGAACCTGCCTTTGGCGGCAGGGCCGAAACCCACGAAGGGGTCGAAGAAGCCAGCCACAGTCGCGGGAGTAAAGAACTTATTTCAAAAACGCCTTGTAGGCCCAAATCGCGGTGCCGAGCAACAGCAAGCCGAGCATCGGCAGCGCGAGTTTCATCACGGCTTCCTGGCTCAGTGCTTCACCCGTATTGCCCTGCTGCGGATTCGCGCTGCGCGCGCGGATGCGACCCTTCTTGAGGAAACCGTCGTAGTGCCGCTGGAGGAGGAAAGTTTCAATCTGGCGCATCGTGTCGAGGATGACGCCGACGGTGATCAACATGCCGGTGCCGCCGAAGAAGTAGGCGATGCGAGTCGGCACCTTGAGTTCGAAGAGCAGCACGTCCGGCATAATCGCAATCACCGTGAGGAAAATCGCGCCGGCCAGCGTGAGCCGCGTCATGATGAAATCGAGGAACTGCGCCGTCGGCTCGCCGGGGCGCACGCCGGGGATGTAGCCGCCGTATTTTTTCAAATCATCCGCGATCTGAATCGGTTTGAACATGACCGACACCCAGAAATAGCTGAAGAAAAGGATGAGGAAAGTGTTCAGGAAGTAATACCAAAAATTGCCGCGGAGAAGTTGGTTGGAGAACTCGGTGAGGAACTTCAGCTGGAAGTGCGCGCCGACCCACGAGAAGATTTGCTGCGGGAAAAGCAGGATCGCGCTCGCGAAGATGACGGGCATGACACCCGAGTAATTCACCTTCAGCGGGAGGAAGGAACTCTGACCGCCCATCACCTTATTACCGACTACGCGCTTCGCGTATTGGACGGGAATTTTCCGCTGGCCCTGCACGACCGCGATGATGCCCATCGTCACCAAGATGAAGAGCGCGACCATGATGACGGCCTGCGGAAGACCGAGGCTGGCACCGGTGCCGACCGGCTTGAAGAAGAGCTGGTAGGTCTGCGTCGCCGCGCCGGGAATGTCGGCGAGAATACCCACCGTGATGAGGAGCGACACACCGTTGCCGATACCACGCTGCGTGATCTGCTCACCGAGCCACATGAGGAGCATCGTGCCCGCGGTCATGAAGATCACGGAGGTGAAGATGAAACTCCACTTGTCCACGATCACGATCGGGCCGTAGGTGGCGACATCGTAACCCGTGAAAAGCTGTCCGGGATTCTGGAGCGCGAGGAGGAGCAGCGTGCCTTGGATGACACAGATAAGCACCGTGGCATAGCGCGTGTATTGCGTGAGCTTCTGGCGGCCGACATCGCCCTCCTGCTGGAGCCGGCTGAGCGCCGGCACCACCGCCGTCATCAACTGAAAGATGATCGAGGCGCTGATGTAGGGCATGATACCGAGGGCCGCGACCGCGCCCTTGATGAGCGCGCCGCCGGTGAACATGTTGTAGAGACCGATGAGCGCACCCGCGCCGCCGGCCGACTGTTCGGCGAAGAAGTTCTGCAACGGCCGCGGATCGATGCCCGGCAGCGGAATGTGCGAGGCGACGCGCGAGACGAACAGCAGCGACAGCGTGTAGAAAATCCGGGAGCGCAGCTCCGGGATTTTCAGGGAGTTCGTGAAAGCAGAAAACATGTGGATTTTCGATTTTCGACTTTCGACTTTCGATTTGGGAATTCGAGTGGCTGGCGCGTGATGCGTCCGGCAATCGAAAACCCAGAATCGAAAATCGAAAATGGCCTCAGCCCACGATGGCCTGGCCGCCGGCCTTTTCGATCTTGGCTTTGGCCGACTCGGAGAACCGGGTGGCGGTGATTTTGATCGCGCGGTTGAGATCGCCGTCGCCGAGGATCTTCACGGACTTCTCGCCACCGCGAATCAGGCCGGCCGCAGCGAGCGCAACGGCGTTGACCTCGGTCACGCTGGCATCGAGCGACGCAAGATCGCCGACGTTCAGCACCGCGATCTCGATCCGGTGCCGGTAATTATTGAAGCCGCGGTGCGGGAGTTTGCGGTAAAGCGGCATCTGGCCGCCTTCGAAGCCGGGTCGGATGCTGCTGCCCGAGCGGGCCGACTGGCCCTTGCCACCGCGGCCGGAGGTCTTGCCGTGGCCGCCGCCTTCGCCGCAGCCGACGCGCTTCTTGCGGTGAATGGCACCGGGGACGTTCTTCAGTTCGTGGAGTTTCATGTGGTTCCTAGGGAGGGCGCCGCCCGGCGCGTGCAGGCGTCAGGCGACTCGGATGATTTGGAAAAAGACGCGGACAATCTCAGCTGGTGGCGCGGACCTTCGCGATGTTCTCCGCGAGGCGGAGCTGGAGCAGGCCGTTGAGCGTAGCATGCACGACGGCGATGTGATTCGAGGAACCCATCGACTTCGTGAGGACGTTCTTCACGCCGGCCGCTTCGAGCACCGCACGCACCGCGCCGCCGGCGATGAGGCCGGTGCCGGGTGAGGCGGGCTTGAGCATCACGCGGCCGCCGTCGTATTGGCCCATCACATCGTGCGGGATCGTGTCGCCCTTGAGCTTCACGGAGACGAGATGTTTGTGGGCGTTGGCGGTGCCCTTCTTGATCGCGTCGGGCACTTCGTTGGCCTTGCCGTAGCCGATGCCGACCTTGCCCTTGCCATCACCGACGACCGCGAGCGCGGCGAAGGAGAAACGGCGTCCGCCCTTTACGACCTTGGCGCAGCGATTGATGAAGACGACCTTCTCGATCATCGTCGGGCCGTCGCCTTCCTTGGGCTTGTCACGATTGTCGCGGCGCGGACCGCGATTGCCGCCGGGGCCGCGATTGCCGCCGCCCTGGCCGCGGAAGCCACCTTGGCCACCACGATGCTCACGTTGCGGGCGATCGGAAGAGGGAGAGGGAGAAGGTGAAGGAGCGGCGGCGGGCGCCGCCGCGGGCGCGGCGGACTCGGGCGCGGGGGTGACGATCTCGGGCGCGGAATTTTCGGTGCTCATGCGGATACTTTAGAATTGAAGGCCACCTTCGCGGGCGGCTTCGGCGAACATTTTGACTTTGCCGTGGTAGGGAGCACCGCTGCGGTCGAAAACCACGACGGTGATGCCAGCGGCCTTGGCCTTGACGGCGAAGGCATCGCCAAGGGTCTTGGCGCTGGCAACATTGGCCTTGAGCTTCTGCTTGCGCAGTTCGGCATCGAGGCTGGAGAGGAAGACGAGGGTGGTGCCGAGGTCGTCGTTGATGGCCTGGGCGTAGATGTGCTTGCCGGTGAAACGCACGGCGAGGCGCGGGCGCAGGGCGGTGCCGGTCACCTTTTTCCGAATGCGCCAGCGGCGACTCTGCAACAGGCGGGCCTTGGTAATGGTCTTGGTGCTCATGGGTGTTCTCCTTAGGCGACGGTCTTGCCTTCTTTGCGACGAACGCGCTCGCCGACGATGCGCACGCCCTTGCCCTTGTAGGGCTCGGGCGGATAGTAGCCGCGGATCTCCGCGGTCACGGCGCCGACGAGTTGTTTGTCCGCGCCCTCGACCTTGACCTTGGTCTGGTCGGTCACGGTGACTTTGATCCCGTCGGGGATTTCCATCACGATGGGGTGCGAGTAGCCGAGCGCGAGATCGAGTTTCTTGCCGGTGAGGTTGGCCTTGAAACCGACGCCCTGGATTTCAAGATCCTTGGTGTAGCCATCCGTCACGCCCTTGACCATGCCGGCCACGATCGAGCGCGCGGTGCCATACATGGCCCGGGAGAAGCGGGTGTCCTCCGTCGGGGCAAACGTGACCTTGTTGTCGGCGACGGTGACTTTGACGACGGGCGCAAATGTTTTCTGAACTTTGCCCTTGGGGCCCTCGACGAGGACGGTGCCACCGGTGACGGTGACCTTGACCTTGTCCGGGATGGGAACGGGTTGTTTGCCGATGCGGCTCATTTTTGGAAAGGATTCGTGGCGTGGAGCCGGTTACCAGACGTTGCAGAGGAGTTCGCCGCCCGCCTTGTTGCGGCGGCAGTCGGCGTCCTTCATCAGACCCTTGGAGGTCGAGAGGACCGCGATGCCGAGGCCGTTCAGCACGCGCGGGATTTCCGTGTAGCCGTAATAAAGGCGGCGGCCGGGGGTCGAGACACGCTTGATGCCGGTGATGGCGGCCGCGCCGTCGACATATTTCATTTTCACGACGAGGGTCTTGTGGCCCTGGGCATCGGCGGCGTTGGTGTGGTCGGAGATGTAGCCCTCGGCCTTGAGGATGGCGGCGACGCCCTCCTTCACATTCGAGTGCGGCATGACGCACTCATCGAGCTTCGCCTTGGCGGCGTTGCGGAGGCGCGTGAGGAAATCACTAATCGGGTCGGTCATGGTGGATGTTTTTTGAAGCGGCCGCGCGGGTCATATCCGGTGCGCCGGAAGCGCACTACCCCCGTGAGCCAGAGGGAGTTTACCAGGAGGACTTGATCACCCCGGGGATTTTGCCGGCAAGCGCGAGCTCGCGAAACGTGATGCGGGATACGCCAAACTTGCGCTTGTAACCGCGCGGGCGGCCGCTGAGCGCGCAACGATTCCGGATGCGCGTGGGCGAGGAATTGCGCGGGAGCTTCTGCAGCTTTTTCTGCGTGGCGTGGAACTCCTCGTCGGTCGTGGCGGGGTTGATGAGGATGGCCTTCAGTTCGGCGCGCTTGGGCGCGAACTTGGCGGCGAGCCGTTTGCGCTTTTCGTTGCGCTGGATGGCGGAGGTCTTGGGCATGGCGTTTGGTAAATTGAATTAGGCGGCGGTCGCCTTGGGTGCCGTTGTCGTCTCGACGCGACGGAAAGGCATGCCGAGCAGCTTGAGCAGCTCGCGGCCCTCGTCGTCGGTCTCGGCCGTGGTCACGATCGTGATGTCGAGGCCCATGGTCTTCTTCACGTTTTCGACCGTGATTTCTGGGAAGATCGTGAAGTCGGTGATGCCGAGGCTGTAGTTGCCCTGGCCGTCGAGCTTGGAGCCGACGCCGCGGAAGTCGCGGATGGTGGGGAGGGCCACCGCGAGCAGGCGGTAGAGGAACTCCCACATGTTATTGCCGCGAAGCGTCACGCTGCAACCGGTGATCTGGTTGGGCTTCAGCTTGAAATTCGCGATCGCCCGCTTCGTGCGGTTCTGGATCGGCTTCTGGCCGGCGATGGCGGCGAGGTCGCGCGCGACATCCGCGATCTGGTTCTTGTCGGCCTCGGCGTCGATGCCGCTGTTGAGATTGATCTTCACGAGCCTCGGCACCTGGTGCTTGTTTTTATAGCCGCGGCTCTTGACGAGCTCGGGCACGATTTGCTCGGCGTAAATTTTTTTGAGAGTGGGAACGTAGCTCATTTTCTTGGCCCCCGATTACCGACCGGGTGGCGATTGAGTGTGATGTGTAAGTGGAAAAGCGACCAGTAACGCAGTCGCACCGCCGGGTTGGCAAGCGCGCTTTCGGCCGCCGGAGAATCAGGTGGCGACCGCTTCGGGTTTCTTTCGTTTGCTGGCGGCAAACGTCGCCTGCAGCATCAGATTGCTGATGTGGATCGAACCCTCGCGCTCGGTGATGGCACCCTGCGGGTTCTTCTCCGACTTCTTCTCGTGCTTCTTGATCATCGCGAGGCCTTCCACGCGGGCGCGCTGCTTGGCGGCGAGGATCTCGAGCACTTTGCCGGACTTGCCCTTCTGGGAACCGGCGAGGACGACGACCTGGTCGCCGCGTTTGACGTGAAATTTCTGGGCCATGTTAGAGAACCTCCGGGGCGAGCGAGATGATCTTCATGAAGTTCTTCGCGCGCAGTTCGCGGGCCACCGGTCCGAAGATACGGGTGCCGCGGGGATTGTTGGTCGCGTCGATGATGACGATCGCGTTGGAATCGAAACGCAGATAGCTGCCGTCGGGCCGGCGCACGGCCGCCTTGGTGCGGACGACGACCGCCTTTACGACCTCGCCTTTCTTAACGGTGGCGTCGGTCGTGCTTTCCTTGATGTGGACGGTGATGATGTCACCGATGCCGGCGGTCGGCGTGATCTGTCCCATGCGGGAGATCATGGCGGCGCGACGGGCACCGGTGTTGTCGGCGACGTCGAGAATGGAGCGCAGTTGGATCATGGCGTGACTCCTTGGATGGTTTTGGTTGTTAAAGGAATCAGGCCTGCGGTTTCGCAGCCTCGATGGACTTGGTGATTTTGGTCGGCACGGCGGCGGCGACATCGGTCTCGCTGACGGCGGCACCGTCGGCGACCACGGCTTTTTGCAAGATCGACACAATGCGCCAGCGCTTCAGGCGGCTGAGGGGGCGGGTCTCCATGACCTCGACCTTGTCGCCGACCTTGGACTCGTTCTTCTCGTCATGGACGTGGAGGACGGTCTGGCGGTTGACGACTTTCTGGTAAAGCGGGTGCGGCGTCTTGTAGTCGATCGTGACTTTGATCGACTTGTCGCCGGAGCGACTCGAGACGAAACCGATCTGAGTTTTGCGCTTGGTGCGCTGGCCTGCGGTGGCGGTGGACATGGCGTGGGTTCGGATTTGGCGCGGGCGCTCAGGCGGCCTTGTTCGCGGCTTTGGCTTTCTTTTCGTTGAGGATGGTTTCGAGGCGCGCGATGTCCTTGCGGAGGGTGCGCAACTCGTGGGTCTTCTCGACCTGACCGGTCTGCTTGCGCAGGCGGAGCTGGAGGAGCTGGTCGCGGATTTCGCGGACCTTGGTGGTGATCTCGCCGGGCGAGAGATCGCGGATTTCTTTCGAAGTCATGGCAGTGCTTTCAGGGTGATGGCTCAGGCCGCGGGATTGTCGCGCTGGATGAACCGGCAGTGGAACGGGAGCTTCGCGTCGGCGAGGCGGAACGCCTCCTTGGCGATGGTGAGAGGGACACCGGCGAGTTCGAACAGGACGGCGCCGGGGCGGATGACCGCGACGTAGTATTCGACCGGGCCCTTGCCCTGGCCCATGCGGACCTCGGCCGGTTTTTTGCTGATCGGCTTGTGCGGGAACACGCGGATCCAGAGTTTGCCCTTGCGCTTGAGGTGGCGCGAAATGGTGACACGGGCAGCCTCGATCTGCTGGCCAGTCATCGGGCCGCGAGTGAGCGACTGGAGGCCGAATTCGCCGAAGGCGAGAGTGTTGCCGCGCTTGGCATTGCCAGCGCGGGAACCCTTCATCGATTTCCGGTATTTGGTGCGGGCGGGTGAAATAGCTGCCATGGGAGTAGTTCTCCTGAGAAAAGTGGTTTAGGCGGAGTCCAACTCAGTTGTTGTCGGACTCTTTTTTGCAGATCCAGCACTTGACGCCGATCTTGCCGTAAACGGTCAGCGCTTCCGCGAAGCCGTAGTCGATGTTTTCGCGGAGGGTGTGCAACGGCACGCGGCCCTTGCGCTGCCACTCGCGGCGGGCGATGTCGGCACCGCCAAGGCGGCCCGAGCATTGGATACGAATGCCCTCGGCCCCGAGCGCCATGGCCATCTCGACGGCCTTCTTCATGGCGCGGCGGAAAGCGATGCGGCGCTCGAGCTGGAGCGCGACGTTCTCGGCCACCAGTGCGGCCTCGATTTCGGGCTTCTTCACCTCTTGGATGTCGAGGAGGATTTCCTTGCCGGTGAGCTTCGCGAGTTCCTCCTTGATCTTCTCGATTTCCTGGCCCTTGCGGCCGATGACGATGCCGGGGCGGGCGGTGTAAATCTTGACGCGGACGCGGTTCGAGGCGCGCTCGATGAAGATGCGCGGCACGGAGGCCTGCTTGAGTTTCTCCATCAGCTTCGAGCGGATGAGCTGATCCTCGGCGAGGAGCTTGCCGAAATCTTTTTTCGTGGCGAACCAGCGGGACTGCCAGTTGCGGCGGACGGCAAGACGGAAACCGATCGGATTGGTTTTTTGGCCCATGGAAGTGGTTTAGTTAGAGTTGCCGTCGGAGAGGACGATGCGGATGTGCGCCATTTTCTTCCGGCGGGGCATCGCGGTGCCGCGGGCACCGGCCTTAAAGCGCTTGAGCACGGGACCGTTCTCGATGATGGCGCTCTTTACGGTGAGGCTGTCGGCGGAGAGATTGTTGTTGTTCTCGGCGTTCGCGATTGCGCTCTTGAGCGTCTTCGCGATCAGCTTCGCGCTCTTGCGCGGGATGAGCATCAAATAGTCGACGGCGTCCGAGGCCTTGCGGCCTTGAATCGTGCGGGCGACTTCGCGGACCTTTTTAGGGGACATCCGCGCGTAGCGAGTGAGGGCTTGGACTTCCATGTGGGTGGTGAAGATTCCGGCCGCAGGTGCGGCTCGGCGACAGTGGCGGTGCGTCGGAGACGTAGTGCCCTGCCCTTTTGGTTTCGGTATTTGGTTTAGGTTTTGAGAAGCTTGATGGCAGCGAGGTCGCCCGCACGGATGGATTGCTTGGGCGTGACGCTGAGGATGAGCGCCGCGCTGCATGCGGGACGCGTCTCGACGAGGAGCACCTCGGCAATCGCGGCAGAACCGCGGGTGATGCGGCACACCATGCCCTGACGCAGGCCGGAATCGAAGCCGCCGCGCAGGAGCACGAGGTCCGCGACGCGCGTCGGTTGCACCGCCACAACCTCGGTTGCGACAACACCCGTCGCCGCGCGGGCCGCAAAGGGCAGAGCGGCGGCGAAGAGGAGCGCGGCAAACTGGAGGTGGCGAAGCATGGGCGAAGCGGCGGGCGAACTTAGATTTCCTTGCGCGTCATGCCACCGTGCGCCTTGAAGGTGCGCGTCGGGGCAAACTCACCGAGTTTGTGGCCGACCATGTTCTCGGTGACGTAAACGGCGGTGAAGATCTTGCCGTTGTGAACGCTGAACGTATGGCCGATGAAGTCGGGCGTGATCGTCGAGCGGCGGGACCAAGTCTGGATCGGTTTCTTGGCGCCGGTCTTGACCGCCTTCTCGATTTTCTCAAGCAGGTGATAGTCGACGAAGAAACCTTTTTTGATGGAGCGTGCCATGGTGCGAAAAGTGCGGCTTACTTCTTGTTGCGCGGCTTGCGGCCGTTATGGTGAACGAGAATCTGGCTGGTCGAGAGCTTGGTGCGTTTGCGGGTGACGTAGCCCTTCGCCAGCTGGCCCCACGGCGAGACGAGGTGCTGGCGACCGCCACCACCCTTGGATTTGCCCTGACCGCCACCGTTGGGATGGTCGACCGGGTTCATCGCCACACCGCGGACGGTGGGGCGGACGCCGAGCCAGCGTTTGCGGCCGGCCTTGCCCAGCGACTGCTGGTTGTGGTCCCCGTTGCCAACTTCCCCGATCGTGGCGCGGCAGTTGGGATGCAATTGGCGGAGTTCGCCGGACGGCATCTTGAGCGTGACCTGACCGGGTTCCACCGCGACCAGCTCAAGACTGGTGCCAGCGGAACGGGCAATCTTGGCTCCGCGGCCCGGCACGAGCTCGACACTGTGGACCAGGGTCGAGGGCGGGATAATCGCGAGCGGGAAATTGTTGCCGACGTTAAAATCGTTCGTCGTCGCTTTGTTCGAGGCAAAGATCGTGTCACCGACTTTCAGGCCCTTGGGCGCGAGGATGTAGGTCTTCACGCCGCTCGAGTAGGCGATGAGGGCGAGATTCGCCGTGCGGTTAGGATCATACTCCAGGGCCTGCACCTTGGCCGGCATATCCAGGATGGCGCGGTGGAAGTCGATGATGCGGTAGAGCTGCTTGTGACCACCGCCGCGATGGCGGGAGGTGACGCGACCGTAAACGTTGCGGCCGCCGGTCTTGTATTTGCGCTCGGTGAGGGCGCGCTGGGGACGCTCCTTGGAGAGACCCGCCTCCATATTGAGGGAGGTGAAGCGGCCGGACGGCGTGAGCGGGCGAAATGAATGGATGGGCATGTTGGGTGGGCTCCGGTTGGGCGGGGTCGCTTTAGACGAGTTCGATCTTGTCGCCGGCCTTCAGCGTCACAATGGCCTTCTTGTAGTCGGAGCCGATGCTCGGGCGGCCCTGCCGGCTCTTCTTGTTTTTGCCGCGATAAGTCGCGGTGTTCACGCGACGGACCGTGACCTTGAAGGTCTGCTCGACGGCCTCGGCGATCTGGTGCTTGTTGGCGTGGCCGTAAACTTCGAAGGTATACTGGCCCAGCTCAGACGAGAGCTTGTTGGACTTCTCAGTCAGGCGGACGAGTTTGAGGATCTTGTCGGCTTGCATTAGTTTTTCCCTCCATTGGCGCGGGCGATAACGGTCTCAAGTGCCTTGGCGCTGACGATGATCTTGACGTATTGCGCGAGGTCGTGGGTGTTGAGTTTCGTGGCGTCCTGCATCGTGACGCGCTTGATGTTGCGCGAGGCCAGGGCCGTGACTTTCGCGAACGGCGCATCGACGAGG
>JANXSC010000114.1 GCA_025352845.1 Opitutaceae bacterium | reverse complement strand
ACGAGACGCCGAAGAGCCTCGCGCCCGATCCCAAGGTGACGTGGGGGCGGCTCGACAACGGCTTCCGCTTCGCGCTCCGGCCGCACGCCGGCGTGCCCGGCCGCGTGGCGCTGCAACTCATCGTGCTCGCGGGCTCGCTCGATGAGCGCCCCGATGAACTCGGCATCGCGCACTATATCGAGCATCTCTCCTTCGGCGGTTCGAAAAATTTCAAGGCGGAGGACATGACCTCGCTCTTTCAGCGACTTGGCATCGAATACGGCAGCGACGTGAACGCGGTCACGACCTTCGACTACACGGCGTTCCGGCTCGATTTCCGAGAGAACGACGCGGCGCTCCTGCGCGAGGGCCTGCGCCTGTTCCGTGATTTCGGCGACAGTGTGAGCTTCGAGCCGCGCATCATCGAACAGGAACGGCGTGTCGTGCTCGCCGAGTTGCGCAACCGTAACAATTTATCCGGGCAGCAGCAGCAGGCGTCGCTCCCGGTCGTGTTTCGCGGCCTGCAGTTCCCGCAGCGCGCGCCGGGCGGCCGCGAGGAGCTGATCGCGAAATTCACGCGCGAGCAGTTTCTCAGTTTCTACAAGCGGAACTACCGGCCCGATCTCATGGTGCTCATCGGAGCGGGCGATTTTGATGTGACAGCGATGGCGGTGCAGGTGCGCGAGTTGTTCGGGGACATGGTGCGCCCCGCGGAGCCGATTCCGGTGCGCGAGGAAGGGAAACTCGACGCCCGCGGTTTGCGCGCCGGGGTGTTTCGGATCAGTGGCGTCAGCTCGGCGTCGACCGAGGTGTCATCGGTGATCGCGCCGCCGGTGAAGCCGTTGCCCGATTCGCGCGAGGCCCACGTCGAGCGGCAACGCCGGCAATTTGTGATGGAAGTTTTTGGCGATCGGTTGCGGGCGGATGTTGAGGGTGCCGCGCCCGAGGCGGGCTATGACGAATTGCTCGGCCACGGGGTGGCCGCGGTCACGGTTTCCGTGCCCGCACCCGGCTGGCGGGAAGGTGTGCGCTCGCTCGACCAGTTGATTCGCCTGACGCTGGACCGGGGTCTGGATCGCGAGGATATTGAGACGCGCCGCCGCCGCCAGTTGAAGATGGCCAGTCACATGCTGGATCAATTGCCGACGCTGGATCCGGCGACATTTTGCGAGGCGCTGACGGAGTCGGTTACGACGCATGCGGTGTTCGAGGGTTTCGAGCAGCAGTATGCGTGGATGCGCGAGTGGTTGGAGAAATTCACCCCGGCCGAGGCGCACAAAGTTTTCCGCAGCTTGTGGGCGACGGAGACGATGTCGTTCCACGTCTCGGGCGGTGTCGATCTTGAGCTGGATGAAAAGAAAATTGTCCAGGAGGTGCAGAAGGAGCGGCGCACCGGCGTTGGGCAGGTGATGCCGCGGCAGCACCGCGATACGCCGTTTACGCTGCCGAAATTTGCGACGCCGACGGCCGTGACCGAGCGACGGGAACTGCCCTCGCTCGCGGCAAAGCTCATGCGCTTCGGCAACAACGTGCGGTTGAATTTTGTCGCGAGCCGGCAGGAGCCGGGCCTCGTGCGCGCGGTGGTGCGCGTCGGCTCCGGTCTGTTGGAAATGCCCGGTAACAAACCCGCGCTGAAGGAGTTTGGCCTGAACACGCTGCTGGCCGGCGGCGCGGTGCACTTCCGGCCCGAGGTGATGCGCGCGCTCGTGGACGAGCGGTTTTTGGAGTTCGGTTTCGACATCGCGGATCGCGACGCCTTTGCGTTTCGCGGTCTCGTGGCCGTTGAGCAGCTGGAGCCGTTCCTCGGGCTCGTCGCGGATTTTCTACACTCGCCGCAGTTCAACAGCTACGTGCACAACGATCAGCGGATGGTCGCCGCGGTCGGCCGCCTCTCCAGCACGACGGGCCTGGGCGATGGCATGCGCGCGCTCAACGACCACCTGTTCAAGGGCGACGCACGCTTCACCTCGGGCTCGCCGCTCGACTATATCGCGATGAGTGTGCTCGACGTGCGCAAGTGGATGGAGCCCGCGCTCGCGCGCGGCTACGTCGAGGTGACAATCGTCGGCGACACGACGGAGGAGGCCGCGGTGAAGGTGATGAGCCAGACGCTCGGCGCGCTCCGTTCTCGACCCCTGACAAAAACGACCGCCGAGCCGCCGAAGCCCGTGCAGGTGACAGCCGATCCCGGGTTCAAGCGCATCGAATTTGTCGGCGAGCAAAACATGGGTCTCGTCGTTGGCACCTGGCCCGTGACCGAAGCGATCCACGTCCGCGATCAGGCGGCGCTGGAGCTGCTCGCGAAAATCCTGGAGATCCGTGTGCGCGGCGAGGTGCGCGAGAAACTCGGACTGGCCTATTCGCCCTCGGCGGAGTTTCGCGCCTACGACGGCTTCACCAACTTCGCGCTCCTCCGCGCGCAAATCGATTGTGCGCCCAACGACTCGACGCGGATCGCACCGCTCATCACCGCCATCGGCGCGGATGTCGCCGCGAAAGGCGTGGGCGAGGGCGAGTTCATCGGGGCGCGCGGGATTTTGCGCAGTCAGTTGAAGCAGGCGTTTCGGGAAAACGGTTTCCTCGTCAGCACGCTCATGCGGGCACAGGAACGCCCCGAGGAGACTGACGAAATCGTCGCGCTTCACGACGGCCTGATGAACACCATCACGCGCGACGAGGTGAACAAATGGGCCGCGAAAATCCTCATCGAAAAAAACTGCCGCTCCGCCGCCGTGGTGCCGAAGGCGTTCGTGGGGATGTTTGAGGGCGGGAAGTGAGCGCAGAGGCGCAGGTGCCGGTGTAGGGCGGGGTCGCCGAACCCCGCCGGTTTTGTAAGCGTGCCGAACTTTCTCTGAGGCGGGGTCGGGCGACCCCGCCCTACAACTGGCGATCTTGCGGCTTACTCCGCGACTTTGAGGTCGCTGAGTTTCCAGCGGGCTTTGCGGCACTCGGCGGCGACTTCGTTGAAGGCGGTGACCTCGGCTTCGGAGAAAAGGAGGCCGCCGTTTTTCGCGGAGCGGGCCGCGGCCTGCGCCTCGAGCTGACCGGGGAGCATGCAGCCTTCGTTGCCGTGGCCGAGGATGTCGGCGAGGACGGCCTTCACGTTTTCGCTCTGGTTGCGGCCCTTGGCAAACGCGCCGGCGTTCATTGCGTCGGGAT
The DNA here is from genome assembly GCA_025352845.1 of Opitutaceae bacterium. Lineage (GTDB taxonomy): Bacteria > Verrucomicrobiota > Verrucomicrobiia > Opitutales > Opitutaceae > ER46. Next base: position 582 of record JANXSC010000114.1, on the reverse strand, counting down.
GCCAGACTTGGAAAAAGAACGTGCAGGTGCCTTTCTCGTCGCCGAGTTTGTCCCAGCGGTTGCGCAACGTGGGAAGCGAACCGCCGATGAACGCACCGATGACCTCGTTCATGAGCGAGAGGCCATAGCCCTTGTGCGCGCCGAATGGCAGGAGGAATTTCGCCTGCTGCGGATCGGTGGTGGGCGTGCCGTTGGCGTCCACGGCGGCGCCGGGAGGCAGCTGTTTGCCCTCGCGCGCGAGCTGCTGCACGCGGCCCATCGCGACGACGCTCGTCGCCCAATCGATCACGATCGGATAGCCGATGGCGGCGGTGGTGGGGAAGCCCCACGAGTGTGGGTTGGTGCCGAGGGTGGGGAACTTGCCGCCGAACGGCACGACCTCGGCGAGCGCCGCGGTGCAGTTGGTGTAGGCGATGTAGCCGCGCTTCGCGGCGTCCATCACGTAGCCGCCGCCCCAGAGGTAGTGAAAGGCGTTGTCGACCGAGACCATGCCGACGCCGTATTTGTCGGCGAGCTTGATGGCAGCCTCGATCGCGGCGTAACCGGTGGCTTGGCCGAGTTTCCGGTTGGCGTTCCAGACCT
>JANXSC010000105.1 GCA_025352845.1 Opitutaceae bacterium | reverse complement strand
CGAGTTTTCCCGTCCAGTGATTCTCAAACGCGGAGACATACTCGCCCTCGAGGAACCGCGCGATGTCGCTCGTCCCGCCCACCATCCGCCAGTCGATCGCGACCGTGCGGCCGGTCTTGGCGCGATACCACTCCGCGAAGCCGCGCGCATATTCGTAACGGATCGCCTCGTTGTGCGGCGTGATGATGACCACCGTGTCATCCGCCTTCGTCACGGTCGCGCGCGTCGGCCGCAGCGCAAACGGCAGCGCCACGATCGCGACCAGCGCAAAAATGATGATCGTCCGTTTCAAAGGCGGGAAGACACGGTTAATTCAAAAGCCAGAAAACCATGATTCAGGCCTCCTGGTTTTCTGGCTTCTGAATTCATCTAATTATTGGGTGAGCACCACCACATCCTCCGGCTCCGCGCGCGCGTAGACCTCACCGCGCTGCGCCTGCTCGATGAAACGCGGGTTGAGTTCGAGCACCTTCAGGCGCAGCGCGCCCGCGACCAACTCATACTGCGCCATCTCGCCGAGATAAATCGCCTCGCCGATTTTTCCGCGCACGAAGTTTCCCGCCGGCGCCTCGCGGCTCAGCACCCAGCACTCGGGTCGCACGGAGAGCGTCACGTTTGCCCCCGCCGCCGGAACGGCGACTCCGCCGGGCAGAACCCCTTCAAACCGACCGACCGCCGTCTCCACCAGCGCGCGTCCCGCCGCCGCGCTCACAATCGTGCCGGGCAGAAAATCCGTCTCGCCGATGAAATCCGCCACCAGCTTGGTGCCCGGCCGGCGATAAACTTCGCGCGGCGTCCCCACCTGCAAGATTTTCCCGTGATCCAAAATCGCCATCCGGTCCGAGACCGACAGTGCCTCCTTTTGATCGTGCGTCACATAGACGGTCGTCAGGTTGAACTCCTTGCAGACGCGCCGGATTTCCGCGCGCATCTCAAGGCGCAGTTTCGCGTCGAGATTGGAGAGCGGCTCGTCAAGCAGGAGGCAGCGCGGGCGAATCACCAGCGCGCGCGCAAGCGCCACGCGCTGCTGCTGACCGCCGGAAAGCTGATTCGGCCGGCGTTCCGCATAGCTTCCCATGCGCACAGACTCCAGCGCCTCGCCGACGCGGCGCTTGATTTCTTCCTTCGCGATCCGCCGCTCCTCCAGACCGAACGCCACGTTCTGGGCGACGGTCATGTGCGGCCACAGTGCGTAGCTCTGAAACATCATTCCCGTGTTGCGCTTGTGCGGAGCGAGGCGCGTCACGTCATCGTCGCCAAAAAAAATCCTGCCCTCGTCCGGAATGTAGAAACCTGCGAGGCTGCGCAGCAGCGTGGTCTTGCCGCACCCGCTCGGTCCCAGCAGGAAAAACAACTCGCCCGGTGCAATCGTGAGGTCGAGCCGCTCGAGCGCGGTGACCGTCCCGAAGCGTTTCGTGAGTTGCTGGATGCGGATGGAAATCATGCTGGCGCAACCTTTCCAACCCGTCGCCGCGCCGAGCGCAAGCGACGAAGCGCACGCGGGCCGTCGCATATCTGCTTCTCGACTGCGTCGCACCGTAGCACGGGCAGCCTGCCCGTGCTGACTCGATCAACGCGGTCAGGCTGACCGCGCTACGCCCGGTATCGGCACCCGGAAAAATGCGCTGCGCCCGGCGCGGCTCGATCGATCAGGAACAGGTTGCATCCCGCCGGGCGCTTTGTCTGGCTCGCGATTCATCGCCATGCCCGCCCAGAAACCACCCGCGACACTGCACCCCGACATCGCGGAAGTCCTCCTCACCGACACGCAGATCAAGCGCCGCGTGAAATCCCTCGCCCGCGAGATCAAGGCCGTTTACGGCCACGGCGAGTTCACCATCATCTCGCTTATCAACGGCGCGGTGATGTTCACCTCGGATCTCATGCGCGAGATCGACAACCCCGTGCGCCTCGACTGCATCCGCGTCTCGAGCTACGGCACCAAGACCAAGTCGATCGGCACTCCGCAGGTCATTCACAGCCTCACACTCGACATCGCGAAGCGCGACGTGCTGCTCATCGACGACATCCTAGACACCGGGAAAACCCTGAAGCTCGTCAGCGAACTGGTGCGCGATCTGAAACCCGCGAGCCTCCGCACCTGCGTGCTCCTCGACAAAAAGGCGCGCCGCGAAGTCGATCTTGAGGCGGACTTTGTGGGCTTCGAGATTCCCGACAAATTTGTGGTCGGCTACGGCTTGGATTTCGCCGAGCGCTACCGAAATCTCCGCGGCATCGGCGTGCTGAAGCCCGAGAAACAGACCGCCGGCGACTGGGCGACAGGTTGAAGTAGCCGGGCTTCAGCCCGCCTTGAACACTCTTACCACGTCGACGGCGGGCTAAAGCCCGCCCTACTCGACGTTTCAACTCGTCCGCGATTTTCCCCGCACCGCCGCCGCCGCCTTCTTCGCGCGCGGATATTCCTGCGGTTTCCGCGGTCCCACTTTTCTAAAGTCCCCCGACTTCAGCGCATTGATTTGATCGCGGATCACAGCAGCGCGCTCAAACTCTAACCGGCCCGCCGCCGTCTGCATCTCCTCCTCCAACTCCGCGATCACTGCCGCCACATCGTCCACGCCCTCGGCCACCGCCGCCTCCGCCCCACTCTCGCCCGAGCCATCGTAAACATGCAGGCTCGACTGGGCCCCGCGCTTCACGCTGCGCGGCGTGATCCCGTGTTCCAGATTGTAGGCAATTTGTTTTTGCCGCCGGTGGCTCACCGCATCCTGCGTGCGTTTGATCGAGTCGGTGATCCTGTCGGCGTAGAAAATCACGCGGCCCTTCTCGTGCCGCGCGGCGCGGCCCGCCGTCTGGATAAGCGAAGTCTCACTGCGGAGAAACCCCTCCTTGTCCGCGTCGAGAATCGCGACGAGCGCGACCTCGGGCAGATCGAGTCCCTCGCGCAGAAGATTGATGCCGATCAGCACGTCGAAATTTCCCAGCCGCAGGTTGCGCAGAATTTCCACGCGCTCGATCACGTCGATGTCGGAGTGGAGATACTCCACGCGGATCTTCGCCTCGCGCATGAAACTCGTGAGATCTTCCGAGAGCCGCTTGGTGAGCGTCGTAACCAGCACGCGCTCGCCCGCGAGGGCGGCGGCCTTCACCTCGGAGATGAGATTCTCCACCTGGCCCTTGGTCGGGCGAATCGTGATTTCGGGATCGAGCAGGCCGGTCGGGCGGACCAACTGCTCCGCGATCACGGCGGATTTTTTCAACTCAAACTCCGCCGGCGTGGCGGAGACATAGACCGTCTGCCCGGTGACTTCCTCGAATTCGGCGAAGGCCTGCGGCCGGTTGTCGAGGGCCGAGGGCAGACGGAAGCCGAAATTCACGAGTGTCGTCTTGCGCGCTTTGTCGCCGTTGAACATCCCGCCGATCTGCGGGACGGTCGCGTGGCTCTCGTCGACGATGAGCAGAAAATCTTTCGGAAAAAAATCAATGAGGCAAAACGGCCGCTCGCCTTCCTTCCGACCCGTGAGGTGCCGCGAGTAGTTTTCGATGCCGTTGCAGAATCCCATCTCCTGCAACATCTCGAGATCGTAATTCGTGCGCATCCGGATGCGCTGCGCCTCAAGCAGCAGCCCGCGGCTCTCAAAATACGCCACGCGCTCGTCGAGCTCGCGCTTGATCGCCGCGATCGCCGGTTCAAGTTTGCCGCGGCTCGTCACATACTGGTTCGCCGGATAGAGATCAAATTGCTCGATGGGACGCATCACGCTGCCCGTCAGCGGATCGAATTCGGCGAGCGATTCGATGTCGTCGCCGAAGAATTCCACGCGCAGCCCGTGCTCCATATACGACGGCATGATGTCCACGACATCGCCGCGCACACGGAAGCGGCCGGGCTTCAGCTCGTAGTCGTTTCGCTCGTAGATGTTGTCCACGAGCCGTTCGAGCAGCCGCTGCCGGCCCAGCGGTGCGCCGCGGCGCAGCGAAATCCGCATCTCGGTAAACTCCTGCGGCGAACCCAGGCCGTAGATGCACGACACGCTCGCGATCACGATCACGTCTTTCCGCGACACGAGCGAACTCGTGGTCGCCATGCGGAGGCGCTCCAAGTCCTCGTTGCGCGAGGAATCCTTCTCGATGAACGTGTCGCTCGACGCGATGTAGGCCTCGGGCTGGTAGTAGTCGTAGTAGCTGACGAAGTATTCGACCGCGTTTTCGGGAAAAAAATTCTTGAACTCCGAGTAGAGCTGCGCCGCGAGCGTCTTGTTGTGCGACATGATCAACGTCGGCCGCTGCGTCTGCGCGATGACGTTGGCCATCGTAAACGTCTTTCCCGAGCCCGTGACACCGAGCAGCGTCTGATAGCGGTTCCCGGCGTTAATCGAAGCGACCAACTTCTCAATCGCCTGCGGCTGATCGCCGGTCGGTTGGTAGTCGGAGCTGAGTTTGAAGAGGGAAGCCATGAAGATTTATTCGGAAGCCAGGAAACCAGAAGGCGGAGGAACTAGGAGGCGCGGGAATGCCATTCGTGTCCCAGCCCAAGTCCTTGGTGAACCCGAATAGTGGCACCAATCACCATTCCAGTCAGATCTTCAAGCGATTGGTTCATGATTTCTTGGTTTCTGAATTTGTCCCTCTTCACAACCCAAACACCTTGAGCACGCCGTTCCACACCGTCGCCCAGAAATTGGCGGCACGGGCGGCGGAGCCTTCGCTCGCGGTTTCCTGCAGGATGAACAGGCCGCGCCCGGAAAACAGATCGTCGAAGAGCGGGTTCATCCCGCGGTAGTAACTCCAGAATGTCTCCGCGCGCACCGGCAGGTAGTCGAGGTTCGGCGTGAACGCGATCGTCGCGTCCTGGTTCGTGCGCCGCGCGGGCGCAGGCTGACCCTCGCGGTCGGCAAGACACTCGGCGCGCACGCCGCGACTGCCCGCCACGATCAACCGGCACGGGCCGACGAACTCAAAGAAGCGAAACTGCCCGCTGATCCACGACTGCCAGCGGAAGAGGCGCCAGTGTCGGCGAATTACGAGCCGCTCGCCGTCGCGCTGGATCACGCCGGCGAGAAAACGCGGGCGCAGCACGAGCGAGCCACCGACCGGCACCGTGACCTGCGCCAACTCAATGTGCGGGTCCACGCCGTTGGAGAGCGTGATGCGAAACACGCCGCTCCCGCGCCCGTGCCGCAGCTCCACCAATTCCACGAGCCCACACGCGAGGCTCGTCAGCGGGATGCGCCAATCGAGCACGAAGCGCGTGCGCTTCTCCACGCCCTCGTCGGAAGCCTGCAAAAATTTCTCCCGGACACGCAGCAACTCCCGCGGTTGAAGCGTCGCCTCAATCGAAACGTGGCACGCCCCCACTTCCGGCAGCGCGACCGGGTCGGGGCCGAGACGAATCGGCCGACCGCGCGACATGATGGGCGCGAGCACAAAATAAAGCGTGAGCGCCCAGAGCGTCGGGCCGAGGAAGAAACTCGCGAGCGCGAATGCGAGATACCACTTCGTGCGATCCCACGCGACGATCAGGTAGTGGCGGGTTTTCGATTTTGTGGCCTCAAGCAGGGCGACTTCGTGATTCGCCCTGCGCAGCGCGCCGTCGGCGCCGTCCTGCTCCCACACGGCGCTGGTCACGGCGCGCTGGAGTTCGCCGAGCTTCCCGGTGGCCTCCGCCCTGATTGTCTCCATGCGCTTCATCTGTTCGGCGTTGGCCGCCTGTTGCGTGCGGTTGCCGAACCAGCGGTCCCACCAGCTCTGGGCCGCGTGCAGCTGGGTGAGGACTTTCTCCGCCTCCCGCGCGCGCTCCTGCAACGCCGCCACGTCGGCGCGGAGCCCGACGATCTTTTTTTCGATCGCGGCCTTCATGTCGATCAACTGGTCGCGGTCGGTGATGGCCCGCTGAATTTTTTCGATGCGGCGCGGATCGAGCAGGCCTTCATCCTGCAGAAACAGCCAGAGACCGTAGCCCGCGAGCGCGATGAGCACGATGAATCCGGCGGCGGCGAGTTTTTGCCCGAGCCAGGAGCCAAAGCGGATGAGCATGGCGTGCATCGCAGCCAGTGTGGCGGGCAACCGCCGCGGATTTCAACCGCACTTGTTGCGGGGCAGACGGCGAAGCCGGTTGCCAACTCTCACCCTGCGCGCCAGCCTGCGGGAAAACGACCGAGCAACTCAGCCCCTCCGCGCGCCATGTCCAAAGCCATCGTCTCCTCCCTCTACGATTCCGACGTCTTCCGCATGGCGTGCCGCCAGTTCGATCAGGCGGCCGATGCGATCAATCTCCCGGACGTCCTCCGCGATCGCACGAAATACCCGCGGCGCTGCCTCGCCGTCTCGCTGCCCGTGAAGCGCCGCGACGGCAGCGTGACGGTCTTCGAGGGCTACCGCGTGCAGCACAATCTCTCCACCGGGCCGTCGAAGGGCGGCATCCGTTTCCACCAGGATGTGACGCTCGGCGAGGTCGCCGCACTCGCGATGTGGATGAGTTGGAAAACCTCGCTCGTCGGGCTGCCCTACGGCGGTGCCAAGGGCGGCGTGATCGTCAACCCGAGCGA
>JANXSC010000061.1 GCA_025352845.1 Opitutaceae bacterium | reverse complement strand
GCAGGTTTTCCTCGGCGTGAACCTCAAGTGCGCGTCGTGCCACGACAGCTTCATCAACGAATACACGCTCAAGGATTCCTACGGGCTCGCGAGCATCTACGCCGACGGCCCGCTTGAAATCGCCGAGTGCGACAAGCCGACCGGGCACATCGGGCAGGTGAAATTTCTCTACTCCGAACTCGGCCTGATCGACGCGCAGGCCGACGCCGCCACGCGCAAGCGCCAGCTTGCCGAGGTGATCACCGGGCGGAAAAACGGCCGCCTGCCGCGCACGATCGTGAACCGGTTCTGGCAGCGGTTCATGGGCCGCGGGCTCGTCGAGCCGGTCGATGAGATGGATCGGCCGGCGTGGTCGCCCGAGTTGATGGACTGGCTCGCGGAGGATCTTGCGGCGCATGGTTTCAATCTGAAGCACACGATGGCGCGCATCCTCACCTCGCGCGCCTACCAGCTGCCCGCGGTGAACATCGGCGAGGTGGAAGAGAATTTTATTTTCCGCGGTCCCGGTGTGCGCCGGCTCGGCGCGGAGCAGTTTTCCGACGCGCTCATGGCGCTCGCTGGGATGAACTATGCGAAGGCTGACGCGAAGGTGAACCGCGACGTGGCGCTGCGGCGCGTGCCGATGGAAGCGCTGCCGCTCGCGCCGAAGTGGATTTGGGCGACGGCCAATGCGAACGTGAAGGCGCGGCCTGCGTCGGTGGTCTTCAAGCGCACGATCGCGCTCGCGGCCGCGCCCACCGAGGCGTCGCTCACCATCGCCGCCGACAACACCTACGCCGTGATGATCAACGGCAAGAACGCCGCGTCCGTTTCGAAGCGCGCCAGCACGGGTGCCGACATTTACGACGTGAAGGCGCTCCTCAAAGCCGGCGACAACACGATCAGCGTGACCTCGTTGAATTTTTTGCCCGATGGCACGTCGCCCATCCCGCGCGAGGCGGAAAACCGCGAGGAACAACCGCCCCCGGTCGAAACCGACAACCCCGCGGGCTTGATCCTCTACGCGCGCGTGCGGGCGGCGGGCGCGGCGATGGATTTTGTTTCCGACGGATCGTGGAGTGCGACGCTTGGAAAAAATCTCGCGGCGCCGGCGGTCGAACTCGGCGGCGTGGACCTCGCGCCGTGGCGGCTCGGCTCTCATTTCCTCGAACTCGCCGCGTCGCACAAGGAAACGCTCCCCGTGCAGCGCGCCGCCCTCGTCGTCGCCGATCCGCTGATGGCGGCGCTCGGCCGGCCCAACCGCGAGCAAGTCGTGACAGTGCGGCAGGGCACGGCCACGACGTTGCAGGCGCTGGAGCTGACGAACGGCAGCACGCTCGCGGCGCTCTTGAAACGCGCGGCCGAAAAAATTATCGCCACCGCACCGAACGACGGCGGCGCGCTCGCCGCGTCGCTCTATTGCCACGCGCTCAGTCGCCCGCCCACGTCCGCCGAGCAGACAATCGCCGAACGGCTCCTTGGTGCGCCGGCCACGTCCGAGGGCGTGCAGGATTTCCTCTGGGCGCTCGCGATGCTGCCCGAGTTTCAACTCATCCACTGAGCCGCGCGCCATGAACCTCCACCGTCTCACCGCCCAGCACGCGTTTCACCGCGCCCATCCCGAATTGCACTCGCGCCGTGATTTCCTGAGGTCGGCCTCGGCCGCCACGCTCGCGGCCCTCGCTGCGGGCGCGCCGCGGTCGTTGTTTGCGGCCGACGCCGTGGAAAAAATCGCGGCGACCGCCGACCGCGTGATCGTGCTCTGGATGGCGGGCGGCATGGCGCACACGGAGACCTTCGATCCGAAGCGCTACACGCCCTACGCGGCGGGGCTGAACCCGAACGAAGTCCTCAGCACCTTTCCTTCGATTCCGACGGCGGTGGATGGCGTGCGGTTTTCCGCCGGGCTCGAAAATCTCGCGGGCGTGATGGACCGCGCGACGCTCATCCGCGGGATGCAGGCGGCGGACCTCGGGTTTATTTTGCACTCGCGACACCAGTTCAACTGGCACACGGGCTACGTGCCGCCGCAGACCGTCGCCGCGCCGCACCTCGGTGCGTGGATCGCCCGCACGCTCGGGCCGCTCGATCCGGCGGTGCCGGCGTTCATCAACATCGGCCAGCGCTTCGATCTCGGTGAGGGCGAAGAGCTGAAGGCGTTCACTACGGCGGGATTTCTCGGCAGCGAATACGGGCCGTTCAACGTCGCGTTTCCCGAGCAGGCCGCGGACGCCGTGCGCCCGCCGGCGGGCATGAGCGCGGGACGTTTTGAAAATCGCGACGCGTTCTACCGGCAGCTCCTCGACGCCAGCCCCATCGGGCGCGAGGGCAGCGGCCACCAAAAGGAATCGCTGCTGCGCGCGATGGACAACGCGCACCGGCTCCTCGGTTCGCCGGCCGCGAAGGCCTTCGACCTCGCACTCGAGCCGCTGGAGCGCGCGCAGAAATATTTTCCCGCTTACGAGCCGGGCATGCGTTTCGATGCACCGCGCGACCGCTTCGGCGCGAAATACGAGGAGAGCATGGTGGGCCGCTTCGGGCTCGGCTGCCTGCTGGCGCGGCGGCTTTGCGAAGTCGGGGCGCGCTTTATCGAGGTGACGACGGAATACATCCCGTTTCTGAACTGGGACACGCACGAGAACGGCCACGCGCGCCTAGTCGGCATGAAGCAGATGATCGACGCGCCCATCGCGCAGCTCGTGCGCGACCTCGAGGAGCGCGGGATGCTCGATCGCACGCTCATCGTCGTCGCGAGCGAGTTCAGCCGCGACATGATGCTCGAGGGCAAACCGGAGAAAGCCGTGAAGGATCAGGTCGTGGTTCCGACCGTGATCAACGACGAGAAATTCTACGGCATGCACCGGCATTTCACCGCGGCGGGCAGCGTGCTGCTCTTTGGCGGCGGGATGAAACGCGGCCACGTCCACGGCGTCACCGCCGACGAGCGTCCCTGCAAAACGATCAAGGACCCCGTGACGATCACCGATCTCCACGCTACGATCTACCGCGCGCTCGGGATTCCGGCGAACCACGGTTACGACGTGGAGAAGCGGCCGTTCTACGTAACGAGCGACGGGAAGGGGAAAGCCGTGCGCAGCCTGTTAGCCCGCGGCTGAGCGGCGAATTTTCCCGTCAGAGAGTGACGAAAAGGTTTTGTCATTCTGAGCGCAGCGAAGAATCCACTGGGATCAACGCGGCGTTTTCAGAGGTGCGAATATCCTGCTGGATTCTTCGCTCCGCTCAGAATGACAAACTAAGGTGATGTTTTCCGACGCCCTGTCAGAAGTCCGCCGTGCCGGGCGTGCGGGCGAACGGGATTACGTCGCGGATATTGGCGACGCCCGTCACGAACATCAGCATCCGCTCGAAGCCGAGGCCGAAGCCGGCGTGTGGCACGGTGCCGTAGCGCCGCAGATCGAGATACCACCAGTAGGCTTTTTCGTCGAGGTGGTGCAGCGCCAGGCCCTCGCGCAGCTCGGTGAGCCGCTCCTCGCGCTGGCTGCCGCCGATGATTTCGCCGATGCCGGGCACGAGCAGGTCCATCGCGGCGACGGTCTGGCGGTCGGGCGCGCAGCCGTCGGTCTTGCGCATGTAGAAGGCTTTGATCGCACGCGGATAGTTGTAGACCGTGACGGGGCATTTGAAGTGTTCCTCGGTGAGAAAGCGTTCGTGCTCGGCTTGGAGATTCGAGCCCCACGCGACGGGATGCTCCCACGTTTTGCCCGACTGGGTGAGAATCTCGACGGCCTCGGTGTAGCTGCAACGCACGAACGGTTTTTCCAAAACGAAGTCGAGCCGCGCGAGCAGATCCTTGTCGACGAACTTGCCGAAAAAATCGAGGTCGGCGGCGCAGTGCGTGCGCGCGTCGCGGATGAGATATTTCACGAATTCCTCTGCGAGCGCCATGTCGCCCTTGAGATTGCAGAACGCGATCTCGGGCTCGATCATCCAGAACTCGGCGGCGTGGCGCGAGGTGTGGGAATTCTCGGCGCGGAAGGTCGGGCCAAAGGTGTAGACGTTGCTAAGCGCCATTGCGAAGATCTCCGCCTCTAGCTGGCCGCTCACGGTGAGGAACGTTTTTTTGCCGAAGAAGTCCTTCGCGGCGTCGACTTGGCCGTCCTCGGTCATCGGCGGGTGGGCGAGGTCGAGGGTGGTGACGCGGAACATGTCGCCCGCACCCTCGGCATCGCTCGCGGTGACGATGGGCGTGTGGACGTAGAAGAAATTTCGCTCCTGAAAAAATTGGTGCACGGCATAGGCGAGCCGCGAACGCACGCGGAAGACCGCGCCGAAAAGATTGGAGCGCGGCCGCAGGTGCGCGATCTCGCGCAGGAACTCGAGCGTGTGGCCCTTTTTCTGGAGCGGGTAGGTGGCGTCGGCCTCGCCGAGGATCGTGAAGGCGGTGGCGACGACTTCCCATTGCTGGCCCTGGCCCTGCGAGGGCACGAGTTTGCCGCGGACCTCGATCGAGGCACCCGTGTGCGCCTTGGCGATTTCCGTGATGTAGTTGGGGAGCGCGGCATCGGCGATGACCTGTATGCCCTTGAGCGAGGAGCCGTCGTTGAGCTCGATGAACGAGAAGGCCTTCGCATCGCGGCGCGTGCGGACCCAGCCCTGCAGGAAAATCGGGTCGAGCGGCGTGGCGGCGTGGAGCGCGTCTTTGACGAGGGTGCGTGGCATGGAGTTTTTTTGTTGGGCGCAACGAAGCGGCGAGCGCGGTGCGAGGCAAACCCGGAAACGCGGCGGGCGTGCCCGGGTCGGCGGGGACGAATCCGGGCGATGCGGGTTACGCGTAATGTTTTTGTTTTCGTTACGCAGAATGGAAACGGCTCGCGGCGGGTAGCGTCTTTGGCCACATGAACCCTGAAATGTTCTCACTCATCTCAGTCTGGTCTCGTTTTTCGCGCCGCGACTGGCTCGCGGTGGCTAGTTTGGTCGGCCTTGGCGCTCTGCTCGTGTTGCTCTCCGGTTGTGTCGTTGCCACCGGGCGACCGCATGGCAGGGCGGTGGTCGTGGCTCCCGCGCCGGCCGTCGTCGTTGTCGAGCAGCCGCGCGTGGTGGAGAAAGTCATCGTGATCCGCGAGGCCCCGCCGCCGCTGCGGCAGGAAGTGATCATCGAGCGTGACCGGCCGTCGCGGTCGCACGTCTGGATCGCGGGGCACTGGCGGCATGATGGCCGCGTCTATGTGTGGGTGCCGGGCCACTGGGACACGCCACCGCGCGCTCGCGCTGTGTGGGTGGAGCCGCGCTGGGAAAGGCGCGACGGCGTCTATATTTTCATTGAGGGCATCTGGCGCTGAACCGGGTTTCGGGCCGACCGAGATTGCGCCTGCCACGCCGGCCGCCACCGATGCTCCGGCGCTGACCTTACGGTAGCAATTCCACCCGGCCACTCGCGAGATCGTAGCGGGCGGCGAAGACTTTCACTTCCCCGCTCTGCACCGCCTGCGCGATGATCGGGCCGGTGGTGGCGAGCGCCTTGGCGACGCGGCGCGCGTTGCCGCGGATTGCGTTGTCGGTTTTGTCGCCGGCCTGATTTTTTGTCTGCTCCACGGCGGGCCGGATGGCCTCGATGATGGTGCCGATGCGACCGTCGGCGCGACCGCCCGCGACCGCGGCGGCGACGGCGCCGCACTTCTCGTGGCCCACGACGATCACGACCGAGGCTTTGAGATGCTCGATCGCGTATTCGATGCTGCCGATGACATGATCGTTGAGCGTGTGGCCGGCGTCGCGCACGACAAACAGATCGCCGAGACCCTGATCGAAATAGATTTCGGGGGAGACGCGCGAGTCGGAGCACGTTACGACCACGGCAAACGGCGTCTGGCCGCTGGCGACTTCGATGCGGCGCGCGACCGACTGGTTGGGATGTTCCGCGTGACCGGCGACAAAGCGGGCGTTGCCATCGACGAGTTTCTGCAGCGCATGGTCGGGAGTCGGGCGGGACGGTGCGGAATCACCGTGGGCTGGCGTAGCGGCGTGTGGCGCGGGGTTGTTGGCGCGCAGTGGAAGGAGGACAATGGCGCAGAGCGCGGTGGCGGCCCGGAGGCCCAGAGCTTGGGAGGGAGAATAGGCGCAGTTCATAGGATTAAAGCGCGCCACGGGTCTCGCAGCGGCGCGTGATCTCCTATCGGTTGACCGGCCCGGAAGTTTAGGGCGAAGCGCGGGCCTGGCCCGCCTCCGTCGCGTCAGCGCGACACGACAAACGCCGCCGTCACGTCCACCGCCACGTTGCCGTTTTCCACGATTGAGGCCTTGAGCTTGAGCTTGGCCTGGCCGTAGCGGGTGAGGGCTTCCTTAAATTCCGCGATCGCGGCCTGCGCCGGGCGTTCGCAAATAGCGCGGAGATCGCCGATGACGGGCTTGCGGTAGGCGGCGCGGCTTTCCTTCACGACGATGCGCCACTCGGTCTTGTCGGCGCCCTTTTCGTTTTTCATCAGCTCCCACACGACACCGTAGCCGGCGAGCGTGGCGAGGGAAACGAGACTGCCGCCGAACGCCGTGTTGAGCGAATTCTTGTTCTGCTCCTTCGGCGCCGTCAGGACCAGCGCGCGCGCGTCGCTCACCTCCACGCCGACGCCCATCGCTTTCGCGAGCGGGATCATCTCGTGGAGAAAAAGCTCCAGCGCGGGGACTGGGACCTTGACCGGTTTCATCGGGCGGACGTTGGAGGGTTTTCCGGAGCGCGTCAAAGCCTCAACCGCCTCCGGCGCGACTTTTTCGTAAACCGCTCGCCTGCCAGGGAACCGGCGTTGCAATCGGGGCGTCTTCCCACTCATTGAAGCCCATGTTTCCGCCGTCCCGCCCACGCCGTCGCCTGCTCGCGCTTGCTCTGTTGCTGGTGGTCGGCGCAGGGATTTTCTTTGCGCGGCGGGAGTCGGTGACGCGCGCAACGAACGCGAGCTCGCGCAAACGCATCTCGCAATCGGCGGGCGCGGCGGCAGAAAATTTCTCGGCGTCATCGTCGTCGGCCAAGAAAAATTTCGCCGACGCGGTCGCGCCGACGTTCGCGCGCGATGCACTCTTCGCGTTCGCGCAACCGGTCAACGCTGCGGCGCTCGATGCCGCGCTGCCGGCGCCGACGCACGCGATTGCTTACGTTCGGCTCAACGCAGCGCTCATCACGAACTCCAAGGCTTCGCCGTTTTGGAAAAAATCCGGCGAAGGTCGTGTCGAGTTGCCGCTGCCGGGCGGCGGCGCGCTGCGCGTGGTGATCGACGACAGCGAAATGCTCGGCGTCGATCGCTTCACGAGCAGCGGACATATCGAAGGCCGGCCGGACAGTCGCGCGGTCTTTGCCTGGAACGAGGGCTTTCTCCACGCCTCGGTCGACGACGCCGAGCTCGGCAGCT